>NZ_JANIAG010000255.1:0-5550 GCF_028682155.1 Pseudomonas sp. 39004 | reverse complement strand
ACGGCACCTTGTGCCTGGTCGACGGGACCGACGCCGCCTTGCGTTCGGGGGGCAATATCGTTGCCTTCATGGCCCGCAGTAACCTGATCGCCTGGGTCCGTCTGGGCACACTGGCGATCAAGGATCTCAAGGCGTGCTATGCGGCAGGCGCTTTGGATGTGGAGGTTGTGGATGCTTATCTGGAGGCGGAGTACGCGCGTTTGCTTACCGCGTGAGCGGGTATACGTGAGAGCTGGTTGGGCGGATTTCCAACCTCAAAGCAGAAGCCGCCTGCCTTGAATAGATGGCGTGGTGTTAGCCAGCTGAGCTCACGCCAGGATACTCGCGCTCAGTCACACAAGCACAGTCGGGCACTACAAGGAATGTCCGCTTTGGGTCCAGGCTGTGTGAAAACACGCTCCTGGTGTTGATGCATGCGTTCCTACGCGAAATCTACTGAAAAAATCGGCTGCTCAGCAGACCTGAAATTTGCGTAGGAACGCGATTATCCGAGTGACTCCGTCAGCCGTACCGATCGAAAACGTTTTTACACAGCCTCGGTCAATTGCAGTCCTTTGTGATGGGCAGCCATCGGCCACATCCAGTCTTAGCACTAGCCTAACTGGTCGTTCAACGCGCACGTAATACCGGTTAACTAAGGCGTTAGGCATCTCAAGGATATTTTTGTGAGTCTGGAACATATTTTTAAAACGCGAGTTAAGCGTGCTGCCAATGTGCTTGCGGCCCCGCAGGCCGGACCGAGGTACATCAGGTTCACGTCGACAGATCTTTCCAGTACGGCCGCATTAAATTGCCTTCATACTCGGTTCCCAGTAGAGACAACTGCGACGCACTATCTCTATCAAGTTACCTTCGAAGGTAAGAATTCTCAGCTCATTACAAGAGCAAGGAGTGCTTTTAGGCGCGCTCGCTCGACCAAGTCGCGGAACATGAGTCGTGACAACTCTGCACATCCGAGTTCGAGGTCAATTTATGTTGGCACCTCGAAGAATATGTACAACAGATTCCGAAGTCACCTAGGAACAGGTACGGGCACGACTACGTGGGGGCTCTATTTGTCTGCTTGGGCGGCCCCACTCGGTGCGGAATTTCTCGTCGTGTACTACGAGTTCAAAGACTCAATCGACGAGGATATCGAGCTTATCGAGGGCGTGCTTTGGGACTCCCTCCTGCCCCTTTTTGGGAAAAAGGGTGGAAAATGAAGTGCAGCCTAACTTGCCGTCATACAAGGCTAAAGTCAGCCAAAGGCAGTCAGTAGCTAAAGGCTACGCCACAACCGCCAGCGGGGAGGGGGGCGACACCATTATGTAGGGCGACGGCTGTCGACGATGCCGAGTAAGTGGGACGCCATGATGATCATCTCCCGCGCCTCAGACGCCTCAAGTCCTACATGACGATGGCTTTGGGGGTTCTTGTAGCTTCCGATTGCGCCAGACATTAGGTTCATCAACGCCTGCCTTTCGCCGGCTTCGGCCATCTTGTCCGTCAGTGGCCCGCCTTTGGGGTCAAAGGCCCGCGCGGTGAGCTTGGTGCCAAGGAATTCATCGCCGAGGCCTGCTGCTTGACGGATTGATACTTCGAGCACTTTGAACGCCTCAAAGACGGCCGTATCGAACAATTCTTGTCTGAAGAGACTGAGTGCGGTGGACCGTAGTGACGCGTGAAGCATGTCCTCCGGGAGTTGACGATCTGCTATCCACGACTTCAGCGATACGCCTTGCGCATAGTGCTTTCGCCCCAGTCTTGTAAGGGTCATCCATTGGGCGTCATGACTAGGATGATGACAAATGAAGCCGTTGCAATAAAGCCAGGACCACGCTTCCGAACATGCCAGCGCTGCGAGTTCGTTCTGGTCGTAGTCATCTCGCACGCCGGATAGGAAGTTTTGGGTGCACTCGGCGTCTTGCGGACGCTGTAATTTGCTCCCGAGGACCTGAAGAACAGATTGGCTCAAATCCAGCAAAGGAACGTCGCATAGTTGCGTGGCCGTTGGGTAGATTTCCTTGAGGCGCGGCATAAAAACACACTCCAAACTGTTCACAATGACCACAGTCTATAGCCGATGTCGTTCCGGAGTGGAAATCACCGTGCCCCCGCCCCCATAAACCGGGCAACCAGGAAGGACGGTTTTTGGCCGGTTGCAGTCCTTCAGTGCTTGGCTGACGCACTCGCGCTGAGTGGCACCCGCTGACACCCATCAACTGCAAACGGCTGGTCAGCGCGAATGCAGATGACTGGTCAAGTCGGATGCAAACAACTGGTCAGTGGCAATGCAATTAGGTGGTCAAGTGAGATGCAATTACGCAGAGCCCATGCGAGTGGGAATGCAGAGCCTTCCCGCTCGCGTGGGCTTGGCCGAGAAAGCTCCAAGAGAGAGGCTTTTAACGGCGACAGTCGCCACTTCTGTCGCCATGCTGCAGACAAGGTATTACGCGGGTTGTCGCCGGTGTCGCCGCTGTCGCCAAATCAACCATCACTCCATCTGGGGAGTCATTCTCGGTTACTGGCGGCGTCCGGTGAGCGCTCACCGTATCGGCACGACGTTGTGGTCCCTGGTTTGATTGATCGCAGATGCCGACAGGTTGCCAGTGGCCGCTTTCTGGATGTGCAAACTCCACCAAGCCATCATCGGACGCCGGCGTTCGATGTAGTCCGCCCGGTTGTAGGCACTACGGACTTCATCCTTGTCGACATGGGCAAGGGCGACTTCGATTAGCTCCGGATCCCATCCATGCTCGTTCAGGATTGTGCTGGCCATGGAGCGCATGCCGTGGCTGACCAAGCGGTCCTGAAAGCCCATTCGTTTCAACGCCATGTTGGCTGTCTGGCTATTCGCGTGGGTGCGCGGGTTTCTATCTGACGGGAACACATATTCCCTGTGGCCGCTATGGGGCTTAAGCGTCTCCAATAACGAGAGTGCATGTTCGGTCAGCGGGATTGTGTGCGGACGGCGCTTTTTCATTCGCTCCGGAGGGATGGTCCAGATGCGTTTGTCGAAGTCGATGTCTGCCCATCGGGTAGTCGCTGCTTCGACAGGGCGGGTCATAGTGTGTAGCTGCCATTCGATCAGGCAGCGGGTCGTCCGCTTGATGCTGGCGTTCGCGATTTCCATCATGAGTTCGGGAAGCTCATCAGCTGGTAGCGCGGCCATGTTCTCTTTTTTGGGTTTCTTGAAGACCGCTCGAATGCCGCTGAGAGGGTTGGCAAAGATCATTCCGGAATTGACCCCGTAGGTCATGATCTCGTTAAGCCGCTGGCTTACCCGCTTCACGGTCTCGAGGCTACCTTTGGCCTCAATCGGCCGAAGGAGCTTGATGACCATCGGGGCATTCACTTCTGATAACGGCGTTGATTTCATGCTCGGAAATACATGCAGCGTGAGTGAGCGCCAGATGTCTTCGGCATACGCTGGGGTGACAGAATCCTTCTTCAATTCGAACCACGCGGTGGCTACGTTCTCGAACGTATGTTCCGTTTCCGCTCGTTTGGCTTCCTGCAATTCATTACGCTGAGCTTTGGGGTCAATGCCCTGTGCGAGCAGCTCTCTGGCCTCAACGGTTTTCTTCCTGGCTTGCGCAAGAGAAACCTCGGGATAGGAGCCGAGTGCCATGTTGATTCGGTTCTTGGTTACTGGATGCCGGTAGTTGAAATTCCACTGCATCGAGCGATTGACCCTGACTCGCAGCTGGAGCCCGTCGCCATCGGTGAGGACGTAATCCTTGTCTTTCGGTTTGACCGCCTTGAGCTGGCGGTCGGAGAGGCGGGTGGTTTGAGCGCACATGAGAAGTACTCCATGACACCTTTTGGTATTCCCAAGATTAGCGCCGGGTAGCCGGGAATACCATTGGGAATACCAAACCGCCTGGAACTCAAAAAACCTGGAAAGCCCCCCGCAGCCCTGAAACCCCCGTATTCACTGGATTTCAGGCACAAAAAAAGACGTCCGTGGACGTCTTTAGATGATGAAGTGGTGGAGCCGGGGGGATTTGAACCCCCGTCCGCCAGTACTCCGCTGTCGGTACTACATGCTTAGCCGTGTCTACTGATTTAATCCGCAGCCGCCCGACGGGCAGGGTGCTTTGGATGAGTTGGGTAAGTTTTAGTCGCTTTGCCCCCAACGTGCTACACGACGATCCTGTTCTGTATGACAATCATTTCGGGTTTACAGGCATCCCCTGATGATTGCTGGAGCCGAAGCTACCAGGAGAGCGGGCTCAGCTGCTTACGCAGCGAGAGCGTAACCCTCGTAGTTTTCGTCATTGGCAACTATAGAAAGTTGCAACAGTGGATTTACGAGTTCTGTTACCAACTCGGCATGCACCTAGAGTTTCGCTACCGGCGTCGAATCCTAATCGGCCCCACACTCAGCTCTAGCTGACCGTACCTTTCGGCACGTGGGCTGAGTATACGCGCTAAAGCGGGCGGCGTCGACAGCAGGTTCCGCCGCCCGCTTCAGGCTCAGGCACCGCCGCCGCCGGCCGAGCCGCTGCCTTTCTCGGTTTTTTCCAGGCGTTCCAGGACTTTGCTGGTAATGGCAATGCATTCCTTGGTGTCGCCCGAGGCTTGTGCGGCTTTGGCTTTGTCGACGTGCTCGGTGAGGGCTTTGTCCAGGCCCTCGGAGGTAGCGCCGGCGGTGGCCATGCTGTCGTCGATTTTCTGCAGGTTGGCGGTGCAGAGGTCGTCTGCGGCGAACACTGGCGAGGCCAGGAGGGTAGCGGCCGCGAAGAGGGCCGAAAGCGCGGTACCTTTCATGGGTGACTCCTTCTGAGGCCTCTGGAAGGTGGGCCTGTAAGGTGGACTGCGCAGGTTTGGCGAGGGTTCAATCGGGATGGTGGCGGGGCGATATGATGGGATGGCTAGGCGTGATTGCGTCGCTTTGGGCGGCGGGGCTGTAGGGGAAATCGGAACTTGAAACCAAATGCTTCAGGTGGAATTGGTTTAGGAATTATCCTGCCGGCGCCGCAGCCGTTTCTCTGTTGTCGATGATGAGCGCAGGGGCTAGTTTCCCTGGGTCGCCATGGTTTGGCGATGGGGTGTGAGAGCCCGCTCCATTCAAGAGATTTACCGTCATGGTAGCTGTGCGCGGGCAGGCCTTGTGCCTGGCCGGTTTCCTCCTGTTTGGCCGGTCTCTCACCCCGCGTACAGCTGCCACCCATTCCTGTGAGAGGGAATGGGCGGAGCGTCATGCACACAAACGGGAGAGAGATTTATGAAGAAGATTGTTCCTGACCCACCCAGCCAAACGTCTTCACGTTCGTTCTACACCATCGACAACAAGGTGCCTTCACCTGAGGCGCTGTTGTACGCCATTCAGTTGATGCGCGGTATTGAAGACACCTTGGACGAATACATCTGCGACAATGCCGGTGAGCCGGGGATCGGTATGCTGGTGAATTCGGTGCATAACGTGCAGATGAGCAGGGCGTTGGCTGAGTTGGTGCTGGCTCGCGAGCCTTGAGGGATTGGCGGGGCTAGTGCTTGTCATGGCATTTTTGGCGCCTGTGAGATCGAGCGCCGCCCGCGCGGCGCATCGCGAGCGAAGCTCGCTCC
>NZ_JANIAG010000254.1:0-5590 GCF_028682155.1 Pseudomonas sp. 39004 | reverse complement strand
GAGTACCTGGGCCGCAACGACGACCAGGTGAAAATCCATGGCCTGCGCATCGAGCTGGGTGAAATCCAGGCCGGCCTGACGCGGATAGAGGGGATCAAGGAAGCCGTGGTGATCGCTCGCGAACAGCAGCTGCTCGCGTACTACACGGGCCAATTCCACCCGGTGGAGGCGCTGCGCTCGTCGTTGCTCGGGCACCTGCCGACGTTCATGGTGCCCGCGCTGTTCATGCACCTGCCGGCGCTACCGCTAAGCCCCAACGGCAAGCTCGACCGCAAGGCCTTGCCGCTGCCAGACGCCGAAGCCCTGCAAAACCGCGAATACCAAGCCCCCGAAGGCGACACCGAAACCCTGTTGGCGAAGCTATGGACCGACCTGCTGGGCCTGGAGCGGGTAGGCCGCCACGACAACTTCTTCGAACTGGGCGGCCATTCCCTGGCCGCGATCCGGCTGGTCGACAAGATCACCAAGGCGGGTTTGCAAGTGGCCATCAACGATGTGTTTCAGCAGCCCAGCGTCGCCTTGCTGGCGGCGCGGCTGGGCAACCGGGATGCCGCGCCGCGTGGTGTGATCACGGTGCGGGCCCGCGGTACGCAGACGCCGCTGTTCCTGGTTCACGAATTCACCGGCCTGGACTTCTACTTCCCGGTGCTGGCCCAGCACCTGCCCGGTGACTTCGCTATCTACGGACTGCCCGGCGTACCGGGTGACCGCCCACAACCGCGCACCCTGGAGTGCCTGGCCCGCTACCACATCGAGCAGATGCGCAGCGTACAGCCGCAAGGGCCGTACCGCCTGGCCGGCTGGTCGTTCGGTGGGGTACTGGCCTTCGAGATCGCCAACCAGTTGCTGGGTGCGGACGAGCCGGTCGAGTTCCTGGGCTTGATCGACACCTATGTGCCGCGCCTGGCCGACCAGGGCAAGGCGCGCTGGGAGGGGCCGCGTGCACTGGAGCGGCAGTTGCTGGCCAACTGCAGCCTGTTCTGGCGCACGCAGGGCCCGGCAGGCGCCGACAAGCTGGCGCGGCTGCAGCACCTGGAAGCCGGGGAGGCCGAATTTGCCGCCCTGGTAGCCAGTTGCCGCGAACATCAGCTGCTGTATGGGCTGTGGGCGAGCATGACGGATGCGCAACTGCAGCACTACTTCACCCGCGAACTGGCGCACGGCCGAGCATTGGCGCATTACCGCCCTGCGCCGCTGAGTGTACCGGTGCACCTGCTGCGCGCCGAGCAGGGCAGCGACAGCCTGTCGGCCCTGGGTTGGGGCGAGACGCTGCCGACTCAGGCGCTGGTCGCCCTGGGCGTACCGGGCGACCACCGCAGCGTGATGCAGGCGCCCCATGTGGCCGCGCTGGGGCAGGTGCTCGGGCAGGCGTTGGGCGTGGTGCCTAACGCCGAGGTGGCGGCTTATCAGCCGTTGGTAGCGATCCAGACCGGTCAGGCTGGGCACGCGCCGGTGTTCTGCGTGCCGGGGGCCGGCGACAGCGTCACCAGCTTCATTGGCCTGGCCGAAGCGCTGGGGCCGGACTGGCCGCTGTATGGCTTGCAGGCCCGCGGGCTGGATGGCTGCTCGGTGCCGCACAGCACGGTGGAAGCCGCTGCCGATTGCCATGTGCTGGCGATCGAGGCGCTGTACCCGCAGGGGCCGTTGAACCTGGTCGGGCATTCGTTCGGGGGATGGGTGGCACATGCCATCGCCGCCAGGTTGCAAGCCAAGGGGCGGCAGGTGCGCTCATTGACGCTGATCGACAGCGAGGCCCCGGGCGAGGGTGGTACCTGTGGCCAGCCCTACACCTTCGGCGAAGCGTTGCAGCGGCTGATCGACGCGCTGCAGCTTTCCACTGGCAAAACGCTGGGCATCGACCCAGGTGCATTTGCCGACGCCAGCGACGATCAACAGCTGAGCCAACTGCACGCAGCCATGGTCCGGGTCGGCTTGATGCCGGCACGGTCGCGGCCCGCTGCGCTGGACGGCACCGTGCGCACCTTCGCCACGGCATTGCGCACGGCCTACCGGCCAACGCTGGCCTACAGCGGCGCGGTCGGGCTGGTATTGGTGGACGACCCGGGCCTGGATGCCTTGGGCAATGCGCGCGAGCATGCCGCCATGCAGGCCGGCTGGCAGCAACTGATGCCGAAGCTGGCGCTGTGGCAGGGGCCGGGTGACCACTTCAGCATCCTCAAGGTGCCGGACGTGTTCAGCCTGGCAGCCTGGTGGCACGACGGGCAGGCGCTGCAGCACGGCAAGGTTACCCCGTAATGATCGGCCTCCCCGACCCCGCTGGGGTCGGGTTATGCGAATCCCGAGAGAAAGTGAGTGTTCATGGAAAAGTCCAGATTCCGCAAATTCGGCCTCGGCATCGCCGTGGCCCTGGTGGCCGGCATCACGCTGTATGCCATCCAGGCCCCGGCCAAGCCGCCGCAGTACATCACCGCCACGGTCGAGCGTGGCGATATCGAGAACGCCGTGCTGGCCACCGGCACGCTGGAGGGCATCAAGCAGGTGGACGTCGGTGCCCAGGTTTCGGGCCAGCTCAGGTCGCTGAAGGTCAAGCTGGGCGACAAGGTCAGCGAGGGCCAGTGGCTGGCCGAGATCGACCCGCTGGTGCTGCGCAACACCTTGCGCCAGGCCGAAGTCGACGAGGACAAGCTGCAGGCCGAACGGCGTTCGACCCTGGCCCAGCTCAAGCAGGCCCGGCGGGTGTATGAGCGTTATCGCGAACTGCAGGCCGACGAGTCGGTGTCGCGCCAGGACTTCGAGAATGCCGAGTCGGAGTACGAAGTGCAGCAGGCCGCCGTGCGCTCGCTCGATGCGCAGATCCAAAGTGCCCGGGTCGAAATCGACACCGCCAAGGTCAACCTGGGTTACACCCGCATCAATGCGCCGATCAACGGCCATGTGGTGGGCATCGTCACCCAGGAAGGGCAGACCGTGATCGCCAACCAACTGGCCCCGGTGCTGCTCAAACTGGCCGACCTCGACACCATGACCGTGAAGGCGCAGGTGTCCGAAGCCGATGTGATCCACATCAGCCCCGGCCAGCAGGTGTACTTCACCATCCTGGGCGAAGACAAACGCTACTACGCCAAGCTGCGCGGCACCGAGCCTGCCCCGCAGAACTACGCGCAAAGCTCCGACAACAGCGATGGCAGCGCCGCCAAACCCAATGGTGCGGTGTTCTACAACGCGCTGTTCGAAGTGCCGAACCCCGAGCATCGCCTGCGCATCTCGATGACGGCCCAGGTGCATATCGTCCTCGACACCGCCCAAGGGGTGCTGACCGTGCCGGTGGCAGCGCTGGGCGCACGCAATGGCGACGGCAGCTTCCCGGTGCGGGTGCTCGATGCCAAGGGCTTTGCCCAGGTGCGCAACGTGCAGGCGGGGATCAACAACAACGTCAAGGTACAGGTGAAGGACGGCCTGGCCGAAGGTGATCGGGTGGTGATTGGTGAGCCGGTGTCCGGCGAAGCAGGGGCGTGAGCATGAACATGAATGTCGAGCTGAGCGCGCCCCTGGCCGTGGCCAACGGCAACGGCGAACCGTTATTGCGCCTGCAGGGCGTCAGCCGCAGCTTCCTGGCGGGCGACCGCGAGTTCCTGGCACTCCAGGGCATCGACCTGCAGATTCACAGTGGCGAGCTGGTGGCGATCATCGGCGCATCAGGCTCGGGCAAGTCGACCTTGATGAACATCCTCGGCTGCCTGGACAACGCCAGCAGCGGCAGCTACCAGGTTGGCGGGCAGGAGACCCGCACGCTGGGCGATGATGCCCTGGCAGCGCTGCGCCGCGACCACTTCGGTTTCATCTTCCAGCGCTACCACCTGCTGCCGCACCTGGATGCCCTGCACAACGTCGAGATCCCTGCGGTGTATGCCGGCACCCCACAAGGGCAGCGTCACACGCGGGCACGTGAGTTGCTCACGCGTCTGGGCCTTGTAGGGCACCTGGGGCACCGCCCCAGCCAGCTTTCCGGGGGGCAGCAGCAGCGGGTGAGTATCTGCCGGGCGCTGATGAACGGCGGCCAGGTGATCCTCGCCGATGAGCCGACCGGTGCGCTGGACACTGCCAGTGGCAAGGAGGTGATGAACATCCTGCTGGAGCTGCACGCGGCCGGGCACACGGTAATCCTGGTCACCCACGACCCCAAGGTCGCCGCCCATGCCGAACGGATCATCGAGGTCAGCGACGGGCAGATTGTCAGCGACCGGCGCACCGGCACGGCGGCCGTGCCCACCCCGGCCGCGGAGCCGCCACGGGCCGTCGAACCTGCCCGGCGCCTGGTGGCCAGCCTGGGGATGTTCCGCGAGGCCTTCAAGATGGCCTGGATCGCCTTGATCTCGCACCGCATGCGCACCTTGCTGACCATGCTCGGGATCGTCATCGGCATCACCTCGGTGGTGTCCATCTCGGCCATCGGCGAGGGCGCCAAGGGCTATGTGCTCAAGGACATCCAGGCGATCGGCAGCAACACCATCGATATCTATTCGGGCAGCAACTTCGGTGACAGCCGGGCCAAGACCATCGAGACCCTGGTGCCGGCCGACGTGACCGCGCTCAACGCGCTGTACTACGTTGACAGTGCCACCCCGGTGATCGGCCAGAGCACCTTGGTGCGCTACCGCAACCTGGACGTCGACGTGCAGCTCAATGGCGTCAGCGAACACTACTTCCAGGTGCGCAACATACCCCTGGCTGCAGGCATCGTGTTCAGTGCCGACGACGCCCGGCGCCAGGCACAGGTGGTGGTGATCGACCACAACACCCGCAAGCGGCTGTTCGGCCCCCATGTCGACCCGCTCGGGCAGGTGATCCTGGTAGGCAACCTGCCGTGCACGGTGATCGGCGTCACGGCCGAGAACAAGAACCTGTTCGTCGCCAGCAACCAGCTGAACATCTGGGTGCCCTACGAGACCGCCGCTGGCCGCGTACTCGGCCAGCGCCATCTGGACAGCATCAGCGTGCGCATCAAGGACGGCGTGCCGAGCAAGCGGGTGGAGGAGGAGGTGACCAAGCTGATGCTGCAACGGCACGGCACCAAGGACTTCTTTACCAACAACCTCGACAGCATCATGCAGACGGTGCAGAAGACCAGCCGCTCGCTGACCCTGCTGCTGTCGCTGATTGCCGTGATCTCGCTGGTGGTCGGGGGTATCGGGGTGATGAACATCATGCTGGTGTCGGTGACCGAACGCACCCGGGAAATCGGTATTCGCATGGCGGTGGGGGCGCGGCAGTCGGATATCCGCCAGCAGTTTCTGGTAGAGGCGGTGATGGTCTGCCTGTTTGGCGGGGTGGTTGGCATTGGCTTGTCGTACGGGATCGGCTATCTGTTCGAGTTGTTCGTCAAGCAGTGGGAGATGGTGTTCTCGCCGGCCTCGATTGTGATGGCGTTTGCCTGTTCGACCTTGATTGGCGTGTTGTTCGGGTTTGTGCCGGCACGTAATGCTGCGCGGCTTGATCCGATCGAGGCGCTGGCGCGGGATTGAGTTTTGCCTTGTCCGGCCTCTTCGCGGGGCAAGCCCGCTCCCACAGAGACTGCACTCCCAAAGAGACTGTGCTTACTCTGTGGGGCGAGCTGCAGAAGCCGCTCGAC
>NZ_JANIAG010000253.1:0-5602 GCF_028682155.1 Pseudomonas sp. 39004 | reverse complement strand
AGGCATGCCCCTCCCCCCACCATTGAGTTACCATACCCCCCTGCGCAACGCCCATCATCCAAGCCAAGCCCCCTGCTTGCTCGACTCGACACCAACAGGTCATCCATGCGTCTGTTTCATACCTCCGACTGGCACCTGGGCCAAAGCCTGCACGGCCAGGAACGCGATTTCGAACACGCCTGCTTTCTCCACTGGCTGCTCGGCCAACTGCACCTGCGCCAGCCGGATGCGCTGCTGATCGCTGGCGACATTTTCGACACGGTCAACCCACCGGTCAAAGCCCAGGAACGTCTCTACGACTTCATCGTCCAGGCCCACGAGCAACAGCCCAAGCTGGACATCGTGATGATCGCCGGCAACCACGACTCCGGCTCGCGCATCGAACTGCCCGCAGCATTGATGCGCCGCCTGCGCACCCACGCCCTGGGCCGTGTGCACTGGCTCGACGAAGGCCAGCTGGATGCCGAGCGCCTGCTGATTCCACTGACCAACGCCCGCGGCAAAATCAGCGCCTGGTGCCTGGCGCTGCCCTTCCTGCGCCCCGCGGAAGTGACCGGCCCGCAGCTGGGTGACGACTACCTGCAAGGCATCACCCAGGTGCACCAGCAACTGATTGCCGCCGCCCTGCAAAAACGCAAGAAGGACCAGGCGCTGGTCGCCATCAGCCATGCCCACATGGCCGGCGGCGCCGTGTCGGAAGACTCCGAGCGCAGCCTGATCATCGGCAACGCCGAGGCCTTGCCGGCCAAGCTGTTCGACAAGGCCATCAGCTATGTCGCCCTGGGCCACCTGCACAAGCCGCAGAAGGTCAACCGCGAAGACCGCATTCGCTACAGCGGCTCGCCGATCCCGTTGTCGTTCGCCGAGATCAACTACCCGCACCAGGTGCTGGAGGTAGAGCTGGACGGCGCCGAGCTGGTCAGCGTCGAAGCGCGCCCGGTGCCTCGCGCCGTGGCCCTGCAACGCATCGGCCCGGCACCGCTTGGCGAGCTGCTCGCACAGCTCGCCGAACTGCCGGTGATCGACCTGCTCGAAGACCCTAACCGCCAGCCCTGGCTCGAAGTACGCGTCGTGCTGGACGAACCGCAGCCCGACCTGCGCCAGCAAGTCGAAGGTGCCCTGCAAGGCAAAGCCGTGCGGCTGATCCGCATTGGCGCCGAATATGCCGGGCGCGCCAGCGCCGAGGACGACGACCTGGCCTTCGTCGAACTGTCCCAGATGACCCCGCAAGACCTGTTCAGCCGCGCCTGGGAGCAAGCCTACGGCAACCCCGCCGATGAACAGGCCTTGGCCGACTTCGCCCTGCTGTTGCAGGACGCACAGCTGGAGGAGGAACAGCCATGAAGATTCTCGCCATCCGCCTGAAGAACCTGGCATCCCTGGCCGGCCCGATCGACATCGATTTCACCGCGGAGCCCCTGGCCAGCGCCGGCCTGTTCGCCATCACCGGCCCGACCGGCGCCGGCAAGAGCACGCTGCTCGATGCCCTGTGCCTGGCCCTGTTCGGCACTGTCCCCCGGCTCAACGACATTGGCCGCGAAGCCAAGGTGCCGGACGCCGACGGCGAGATCCCGACCTCTGACCCACGCAACCTGGTGCGCCGAGGCACCGGCAGCGGTTTCGCCGAAGTCGACTTCGTCGGCATCGACGGCCGTCGCTACCGTGCCCGCTGGGAAGCCAACCGCGCGCGCGACAAGGCCAACGGCAAACTGCAACACAGCCGCCAGAGCTTTTATGACCTGGACAGCGAGCAGGTACTGGCCAGTGGCAAGCAGGAATACAAGCAACTGGTCGAAGCGCGGCTGGGCCTGAACTTCGAGCAGTTCACCCGCGCGGTGATGCTGGCCCAGAGCGAGTTCGGCGCCTTCCTCAAGGCCGACGACAAGGAACGCAGCGAACTGCTGGAAAAGCTCACCAACACGGCGATCTATACCCGCCTTGGCCAGCGTGCCTTCAGCAAGGCCCGCGAGGCTGGCGAAGCGCACAATGCCCTGAAGGACCGCGCCAGCCACCTGCTGCCCATGCCTAGCGATGCCCGCGCCGAACTCGACCAGCGCCTGGAGCAGGCACAGCAGCAGTTCAAGGCCGACCAGGCGCAAGAGCGCCAGCTTGAGCAGCAGCGTACTTGGCTCGATGAACAGCGTCAGCTGCTGGTTCAGCAGGGCGAAGCCAGCGCAACATTGCAGGCCGCCGAGCAGGCTTGGCAGCACCTCACCGATCAGCGCCTGGACCTGGAGCGCCTGGAGCGCCTGGCGCCCCAGCGCCACCAGTTCCACCGTCAGCAGGCCCTGGCGGCGCAGCTCGCGCCGTTGGCCAGCGAGCTCAGCGAACAACACCGCCAGCAAAGCGACCTGCAAGGCCGCATCGGCGAACTTGAACGGGCCCTCGAATCAGCCCGTCAGGCGCTGAGCCAGGCCCAGGCCAGCCAGGGCGAAAACGCCCCGCGCCTGCGCCAGGCTTTCGCCGAGCAAGACACCCTCACCCGCCTGGAGCAAGAACTGGCCAAGGCCCGCGAGGCTGGCCAGCAGGCCGACCTGGCCGCCGCCGAGCTCGAGCAACAACTGCAGCAGTTGGCCGAGTACCAGCAGCGCGGCCAGCAGCAACTGGCGCAGATCGACACTGCCCTGGCCGAGAGTGCCCCCCTGGCTGCCCTCACCAGCGCCTGGCAGGCTTATCGCCCACAGCTGCAACAGTTGCTGCAGATCGGCAACCGCCTGAACCAGGGCGGCGAAGAGCTGCCGGGCCTGCAGGCCCAGGCCAGCCAGGCCAATGCGCAGTTGCAAACCCAGCGCGACGCCCTCGAAGTGCTGTTCCGCGAAGCCGCAGCAGAGCCCCAGGCCCTGGCCGAACAGCTCGACCTCCTGGGCGGCATGCTGCAGGAAAACCGCAAACAGCAACGTGCCGTGGAACAACTGTCGCGCCTGCATGCCCGCGAGCAGGAGCTGCAACACGATATCCAGTCACTGCGCGAACGCCAGCAACTGGCCCTGCAGCAACGCCAGCAACTGATTGGCGAAGGCACCGCCGCCAAGGCCGAGCTTGAAGCTGCCGAGCAGGCGCTGGCGCTCACCCGGCAACTGCTGGAGCGTCAGCGCCTGGCGCGCAGCACCAGCGTCGAAGAACTGCGTGCGCAATTGCACGATGGCGAACCCTGCCCGGTCTGTGGCAGCGCCGAGCACCCCTTCCATCAGCCCGAAGCGCTGCTGCAAAGCCTGGGCCGGCATGACCAGGCCGAAGAAGCCACCGCCCTGGCACAGGTAGAGCACTTCAATACCCGCCTGATCGAGTTGCGCACCCAGGTGGGTGTGGTCAATGGCCAGATCAAGGAGTATCAGCATCAACAGGCGCAACTGAGTGAGCAGCTGCAGCCGCTGGCCGAGCAACTGGCGGCCCATGCCCTGTGGCCCGCACTCAGTGCCCATGACGACAAGGCCCGCAGTGCCTGGCTGGACAGCCAACTGCGCCGCCTCGACCAGGAAATCGGCCGTGACGAACAGCGCCAAGCCACGCTGCTGACCCTGCAAAGGGATGCCACCCGACTCAATCAGCAGTTGCAAGCCGCGAGCGAAGCCCAACAGCAGGCACAACGCCGCCTGGACCAGCAGCACCAAGCTCTGGCCGCCGATCAGGAACGCCTTGAGCAGGCCTTGGCCGATTTCGCCAACCTGCTGCCGCCCCCTGTGCTGCAGGCCCTGCGCGATGAGCCGGCGCAGGCCTTCCTCAGCCTCGACCAGCAGATCGCCCAGCGCCAGCAACAGCTGGACCAGCAAAAGGACGAACTGCAAGAACATCAGCAGCGCCTGCAACAGCTGGAGCGCCTGCACGACCAACAGCAAACCCGTGTGCAGCGCCAGCAAGAACTGCAACTGCAGGTCAGCGGGCTGGCCGAACAGATGGACAAGGCCCGCGCCGCCCTGGCCGAGCTGCTGGGTGAACACCCGCGTGCCGAGGACTGGCAACGCCATCTGGAGCAACAGGTAGAGCACGCCCGCACAGGCGAAGCCGAGACTGCCGAGCAGCTGCAACAGGCCCGCACCCATGCCCTGCAGCTGGCCGGCGAACTCAAGGCCAATAGCGCTCGCCAGCAGGCTTTGGACCACGAACAACAGCAGTTGCAGGGTGAAATCGCTCAGTGGCGCGCCGCACACCCCGAGCTCGACGATAGCGGCCTCGACCGCCTGCTGGCCATGGACGACGCACAAGTGGGCGAACTGCGTCAGCGCCTGCAAGTTGCACAAAAGGCCATCGAACAAGGCCGCGTGCTGTTGCAGGAGCGTGAACAGCGCCTGCAGCAACATACCGCGCAAGCCAGCGTCGAGGCCACGGCCGAAGACCTTGAGCAGTCCCTCGCAGCACTGCGCGCGTTGCTGGCCAACCATGAACAGCAGTGCGCCGAGCTGCGCGCCGCCCAGGCCGAAGACCAGCGTCGCCAACTGGCGTATCAGGCGCTGGCAGAGGACATCGAACAGGCCCATCAGCAATGGCAGCGCTGGGCGCGCCTGAATGCGTTGATCGGTTCGGCCTCTGGCGATGTGTTCCGCAAGATCGCCCAGGGTTACAACCTCGACCTGCTGCTGCACCATGCCAACAGCCAGTTGCGCCAGCTGGCGCGTCGCTACCGCCTCAAGCGCGGCGGCAGTGCCCTGGGCCTGCTGGTGCTGGACACCGAGATGGGCGACGAGCTGCGCTCGGTGCATTCGCTGTCGGGCGGTGAAACCTTCCTGGTATCGCTGGCCTTGGCACTGGGCCTGGCGTCGATGGCCTCGAGCACCCTGCGCATCGAATCGTTATTCATCGACGAAGGCTTCGGCAGCCTCGACCCAGAATCACTGCAACTGGCCATGGATGCCCTCGACGGCCTGCAGGCTCAGGGCCGCAAGGTCGCGGTAATCTCCCACGTGCAGGAGATGCATGAACGCATCCCGGTGCAGATCCAGGTGCGCCGCCAGGGCAACGGCCTGAGTGACGTCGAGGTGTGCGGGTGATCCTCTACTCGTTCCGCCGCTGCCCCTGGGCCATGCGCGCGCGCCTCGCCCTGCGCTATGCCGGGTGCGAGGTACGGGTCGAGGAAGTGGCGATGAAGAACAAACCGGCCGCGCTGCTGGCGTTGTCGCCCAAGGGCACAGTGCCGGTGCTGGACACCGGTACCGACGTGCTGGAGGAAAGCCTGGACATCATGCGCTGGGCGCTGGAACGCAACGACCCGCAGGACTGGCGGCTACGGGCGGACCCGGCGGCGGCGCAACAGGCCGAGGCGCTGATCGCCCGTAACGACTCCACGTTCAAGGCGCAGGTGAACCTGTACAAGTACGCCGAGCGATACCCTGAGCATTCCCGCGAGCACTACCGACAGCAGGCCGAAACCTGGCTGGCAGCGCTCGAAGCATTGCTTGAAGGCCGGGCTTACCTGCTGGCCGATCACCCGAGCCTGGCCGATGCCGCGTTGCTGCCCCTGATGCGCCAGTTTGCCGGGGTCGAACCGCAGTGGTTCGCCGAGGCGGCTTATCCGCGGGTGCGGAGCTGGCTGGAGGGGTGGCTGGCGTCGGACCTGTTCAAGGCCGTCATGGCCAAGTGACCTGACGCGGCCCTTGTGTAATCGATG
>NZ_JANIAG010000252.1:0-5664 GCF_028682155.1 Pseudomonas sp. 39004 | reverse complement strand
CTTGCGTCGCGATGCGCCGCGCGGGCGGCGCTCGATATCAGCACCACCGCCAAGCCAAAGCCAGACAAACCCCACGGCCTAAAGCGGCAAGACGGCACCTCGGCAGGTACCTACTGCCCGTCACGGGTGTCGATGCTCACCACCACCGACATACCTGGCCGTAACCGCGTTGCCTGCGGCTGGTCGGCATCCACGGTGATGCGCACCGGGATCCGCTGGGCAATCTTGACGAAGTTGCCGGTGGCGTTGTCCGCCTGCAGCAGCGCGAACTCGGAGCCGGTGGCCGGTGAAATCTGCTGCACATGGCCGTACAGCTTCAGGTGGTTCAAGGCATCCACGGTGAAACTCACCGGCTGGCCGATACGCACTGCGGCCATCTGGGTTTCCTTCATGTTGGCGATCACCCACAGGGTGTCGGGCACCAGCGCCATCAATTGCGCACCCGAGTTCACGTAGGCCCCCAGGCGCGTGCCAATCTGCCCCAACTGGCCGTCGCGCGGAGCGGTCACACGGGTGTTGTCGAGGTCGATGCGGGCCAGCTCCACGGCGGCCTTGGCGTTTTCCACCGCGGCTTGCAGCGCAGCCCGGTTGACCACCACGGTTTCCCGGTCCTGGCGGGCGATCTCCAACGCTGCCTTGGCCTGGGCCAGGCTGGCGACGGCAGCCGCCTGGCTGGCACGGGCCAGGTCCAGCTCGCGGCGCGACACCGAGCCGTCGCTGACCAGTGCCTGGTTACGGCCGAGGTCGGCCTTGGCCTTGGCCGCCTGGGCTGCCGCATCACCGATGGCCGCCTGACGCTGGGCGATGGTGGCCTCGGCACTGTTGCGTTGCTGCAGGTTATTGGCCAGTGCCGCCTGTTGCTGTTGCAATTGGGCGATGGCCTGGGCCAGGCGTTGCGTGTAGATGCGGTCGTCCAGTTGCACCAGCAGGTCGCCCGCCTTGACGAACTGGAAGTCATGTACCGGTACATCGACGATGTAGCCACTGAGTTGCGGGCCGATGATGGTCACCTGGCCGCGCACCAGGGCATTTTCGGTACTCTCGATGGCGCTGCCGAACGGCGGCAGGCGCCAGGCATAGAGCACCAGCAGGATGCCGGCCAGGGCCACGCAGGCAAAACTGATCGTCGACAGGATGCGCACCCGACGCGAGCGTACCGGGCTGGTCGGTTCACTGGGGGGCGGCGTGCCTTCCGGGGTCTCGGCGAGGGCGGTGGTGGTGGTCGTGCGGGTTTCGTCGGTCATCGGGTAGGCGCGCTACGGCTAGAGTCGGAGGAGGTGGCCTTGGCGGCCGTGTACCAGAGCCAGGTGCTGCGGATGCAGATCCAGACCATGGTCAGGATAGCGATGCTGCCGATCAGCATGAAGACATCGTTGTAGGCCATCACGTTGGCCTCCCGGGTGGCCGCACTGGCCAGCACGCGCAGGCCGGCTTCGCTGCGCAGCGCTGGGTCGGCGAGGAGACCGGCATAACCGCCGCCGCCGCTTTGCACGCGGGCGTTGACCAGCGGTTCAAGGTAGCTGAGGCGGTCCATCAGGTGGCTGGAGTGAAATTTTTCCCGCCAGGTCTGGAAGGTGCCGAGCAGCGCTGCGCCAATCAGGCCGCCGAGGTTGTTGCAGATGCCGAACAGCACCGAAAAACTCACCAGGTTGCGCGGGTTGGCCCGCACATGGCTGATGCCCAGGGCCATCGACGGGCCCAGGAAGAAGGTGCTGCCGAAGGCCAGCAGGAACTGGCTCAGGTACATCTGCGCCGGGCGCGTGAGGTTGCTAGAGCTGCTGTCCATGAAGGCCCCGACGGCCATCGCCAGCAGCGAAACCAGCAGCGGGATGACCAGGTGCTTGGGGTCGATGGTCAGGGCGCTGGTGGCAAGGCCGGCCACCGCGCCGAACAGCATGATCGCGTACAGCGTGCGCATCTGCTCGCTGCCCATGTTCAGCGCCTGCAGAAAACCCACCGCGCCGGTGGACTGCTCCGAGGTCACCATGCGAATCAGGATCACGCACAGGGCCAGGCGGATGATCGTGCCGCTGCCCAGCCAGCGGGTCATCAACAAGGGGTTCTGGCGATTGTGTTCGATGGCCAGGCCGCTGAATATCAGGCCGATCGACGACGCCAGGGCCACACCGATCCAAGGCGTCTCCAGCCACCAGTCGATGCGCCCCAGCGACAGTGCGGCGCAAAGCAGGGCGGTGCCGCTGGCCATCAGGGTGAAGGTCAGAAAGTCGAGCGGCTCGAAGGTCTTGAAGCGGTCGCCAGGCGGCAACTTGAGCATCAGCACGCAACCCAGTGCGGCCAGTGCCAGGCCCAGCTCGAACAGGTACAACCCGCGCCATTCGGCGATCTGCAACAAGTCTTCGGAGAAGATCCGCGCCAGCGGCAAGGCCAGCTGCGAGGCGCCCAGGCCCAGGACCATGGCCTTGAGCCGCCACTGCGCGGGGAACGCCTGGATCATGTAGTACAGGCCCAGCGAACTGAGCGCGGCGCCGACCATGCCGTGGGCGGCGCGCACCGCGACTGCCGAGTTCAGGTCATTGACGAACAGGTGGGCGAAGGTGACCAGTGCATAGAGCACCAGGAACACTTCGGTGAAGGCGCGCAAGCCGAACTGCTGGCGAAACTTGACCAGCAGCAGGTTCATCGACACGTTGGTCATCACATAGGCGGCCGGCAGCCAGGCCATTTCGGCGGTGGTCGCGCCAAGGGCACCCTGCAGGAACACCAAGTTGGCCGTTACCAGCGCGCTGCCCAGGCCACCCGTGATCGCCACCAGTAGCCCCACCACCCCATAGGCCAGGCGTTTCCCGGGCGTGTGCAGGGGGGTGGAGGGCGACCCAGGCAGGCTGGGTTTTTCGTGAGGGAGCCACTGGCGTGGGGCGTATTTGTTCATGGGGCAGACTGTACGTTAGGGGCATGGGCATTAAAACTGTCTGCGCTCAAGTTTGCCGCGCCTACAACGCCTTGGCCAGGAAGCTGGCGGTGCGGCTGTCTTTGCACTGGGCGACTGTTTGCGGCGTCCCACTGACCACGACCTTGCCGCCGGCATCCCCAGCCCCCGGCCCGATGTCGATCACCCAGTCGCTTTGCGCCACCACGCGCATGTCATGCTCGACCACCACCACGCTATGCCCGGCATCGACCAGGCGGTTGAGTTGCACCAGCAGCCGGTCGATGTCCTGCGGATGCAGCCCGTTGGTGGGCTCGTCCAGCACGTACAGCGTCGCCCCGCGCGCGGTGCGCTGCAGTTCGGTGGCCAGCTTGATGCGTTGCGCCTCGCCGCCGGACAGCTCGGTGGCCGGCTGGCCCAGGCGCAGGTAGCCCAGGCCGATATCCTGCAGGACTTGAAGGCAGCGTCGTACCGGCGGTTGTTCGGCGAACACCGCAAGGGCTTGATCGACGGTCAGTTGCAGCACCTGGGCGATGTTCATGCCCTGCCAGGTCACTGCCAGGGTATCGGGGTTGTAGCGGGCGCCATGGCAGGTGGGGCAGGGTGCATACACGCTGGGCATGAACAGCAGCTCGACGCTGACGAACCCTTCACCCTCGCAGTTCTCGCAACGGCCCTTGGCAACGTTGAACGAAAACCGCCCGGCATCGAAGCCGTTCGCCTTGGCCTGCTCGGTGCTGGCGAACAGCTTGCGCACGTAGTCGAACAGGCCGGTGTAGGTGGCAAGGTTGGAGCGCGGCGTGCGGCCGATGGGCTTCTGGTCGACCTGCACCAGCCGCTTGATGTTGTCCAGGCCCGCGCGGACACGGCCTGCGCTGGTCTGCTCGGGCTCGTCTTCCAGGCTCTGCTCCTCGGGCTCGGCACGCTGTTCGGCATGGCCCAGGTGGGCACCGACCAGCTCCAGCAGCGCCTGGCTGACCAGGCTCGACTTGCCCGAGCCGGAAATACCGGTCACCGAGGTGAAGCACCCCAAAGGGAACCGGGTGCTGAGGTTGTTGAGGTTGTTGCGCGTGATGCCCTCCAGCTGCAGCCAGGCCTGCGGCTGTCGTGGCGCTCGAGCGGCCGGCTGCTGCGGGGCGAAGAGATAGGCGCGGGTGCGCGATACCTCGACCTCGGCCAGGCCTGCGGGCGGGCCGCTGTACAGCACCTGCCCGCCATGCTCGCCGGCCGCAGGGCCGACATCCACCAGCCAGTCGGCGCGGCGCATGGTGTCCAGGTCGTGCTCAACGACGTACACCGAATTGCCCGCCCGCTTGAGCCGTTGCAGGGCGTCGAACAGCGCTTCGCTGTCGGCCGGGTGCAGGCCGGCCGACGGTTCGTCGAGCACGTAGATGACGCCGAACAGTTGCGAGTTGAGCTGGGTGGCCAGGCGCAGGCGTTGCAGTTCGCCCGAGGATAGCGTCGGCGTGCTGCGTTCCAGGGCCAGGTAGCCGAGGCCAAGGTCGATCAGCGGCGCTATCCGTTCCAGCAGTTCGTGGGCGATGCGCTGGGCGGCCAGGCGCTTTTCCAGGGTCAGGGTGTCTTCGTGCTGTTGCAGATAACCGGGGGCTGCCACCGAGCGGAACACCTCGGCCAGCGTCTGCAAAGGCAGGCGCGACAGCTCGCCGATGTCGCGGCCGGCGAAGGTCACGGCCAGCGCTGCGCGCTTGAGGCGTTTACCCTGGCACAGCGGGCAGGGGCTTGGGCGCATGAATTGGGAGACGCGTTTGCGCATCTGCGCGCTCTGCGAATGCATGAACGTGTGCATCACGTAGCGCCGGGCGCCGCTGAAGGTGCCTTGGTAGCTGGGTTCGAGCTTGCGCTTGAGTGCGGCGCGGGTCTGCGCCGGGCTGAGCCCGGCGTAGACCGGCACGGTGGGGGTTTCTTCGGTGTAGAGGATCCAGTCGCGTTGCTCCTGGGGCAGGTCGCGCCAGGGGGTGTCAACGTCATAGCCCATGGTCACCAGGATGTCGCGCAGGTTCTGGCCCTGCCAGGCCATCGGCCAGGCGGCCACCGCCCGCTCACGTATGGTCAGCGACGGGTCGGGGACCATGGTTGCCTCGTTCACCTCGTAGACACGGCCCAGGCCGTGGCATTCGGGGCAGGCCCCTTGTGGGGTATTGGGCGAGAAGTCTTCGGCGTACAGCATGGCCTGCCCGGCCGGGTAGTGGCCGGCACGCGAGTAGAGCATGCGGATCGAGCTGGACAATGTGGTGACGCTGCCGACCGAGGAACGCGCGCTTGGCGTGCCGCGTTGCTGTTGCAGGGCCACCGCAGGGGGCAGGCCTTCGATGGCATCCACGTCGGGTACGCCAACCTGGTCGATCAGGCGCCGGGCATAGGGCGCGACCGATTCGAAGTAGCGGCGCTGGGCTTCGGCATACAGGGTGGAGAAGGCCAATGAAGATTTGCCCGAGCCGGATACACCGGTGAACACCACCAGCGCGTCGCGGGGGATGTCCACGTCGATGTTCTTGAGGTTGTGCTCGCGAGCGCCACGGACACGGACGAAACCGGTAGGGGGTGGGGTGCGTGGTGGCATTGGGCGCTCCTTGGCTGGGTAAATGGGGCACGGTAGCAGTAATTTCAGAGTCTGTGCGGGGATTGGGGTGGGGCTGGCAGGTGTAGGGGTTGGGAGGTTTAGCGCCTGCGAGATCGAGCGCCGCTGGGCATGCCTTGGGAGGTTTAGCGCCCGCGAGATCGAGCGCCGCCCGCGCGGCGCACCGCGAGCTAAGCTC
>NZ_JANIAG010000251.1:0-5760 GCF_028682155.1 Pseudomonas sp. 39004 | reverse complement strand
AGGCAGCAGGGGACAAGGGCTGGGGTGTGGCGTACGAGCTCAACTACAGCGTTCGGCACAGCGGCGGCTGGCTTAAGGTGGTGCAGCCTTATGCGGTGCTCGATGCAGCGCGTGCCTGGTACAACGCCGGCAGGGTCGAGGATGCCCGGATGGCGTCTGCTGCGCTGGGGCTGCGGCTGGGGGATGGGCGTTATTTCGATGTTGCTGTGGAAGTAGCGAAACCTCTGGCGGATGCTGCCTTGGACAGCCTGAGCCGAACGCCACGCGTGACGCTCAGCTTCACCTATCAGATGCAATGAACCCCGCTCGATACGCTCCTGCGCAACACCGGCGTTCGTGATCAATGCGCGGTAAAGCGCTGATGCACCGGGGAAGAACTCGGCGTCAGCGCCAGCGCCAGTTGCGTGCGGTTGTGCATGTGGGTCAGGCGCAGCACCTGGGACACATAGAGCTTCACGGTGTTTTCAGTGATGCCCAGTTCGCAGGCGATCTGGTAGTTGGTCTTGCCTTTGCTGACCAACCGCGCCACTTCCAGTTGGCGCGGCGACAACTTCTCGAACACCGCTGGCAGCTCGCTTTCGCCTTCCTCGACATCATTGGCACGCCGATGCACACCCTGGCCGCGGGCCTTTTCAAGGTCGTGGTAGAGCTCGTCAACGGACGATGCCAGGTCCTGCAGGCGCTGGTTCAGGCCGCCCAGCTCCTTGAGGTTGCGCTGGCGCTCGAGCAATGCCTGCTCCTGGCGGCGAACGCCTTCGAGCAGTTCGTCGAGGTTCATGGGCTTTTGATAGTAGTCGGCAAAACCTGCACGCAAGGCACGGATCACGTCCTGCTTGTCTGCACGGCCGGTCAGCATGATCGCTTCGAACATGCGCTTGGTGCCGGCAATGTCCTTCAGTGCGCGGACCAGTTCGATGCCATCGCGCTGCGGCATGTGCAGGTCGCACACCACCAGGCCAATGCTTTGATCGGCCAGGTAGCGCTCGATGGCCTGGTCGGTGGAATTGGCAGGGACGCAAGGGTGACCTTGGCTTTCGAGAAATTCACACAGTTGCTCGACGATCAATGGCTGGTCATCGACCACCAGCACCTTCACTTCACTCGACGGCTTGTTCACGATCAACTCCCTGTTCGTAATCGGCCCTGCTCCCGGGCCAGACGCTCTGGCAGCTTAAAAGTAGTCGTACTTTGCGAGTCTGTACAAGGCCCGTACAAGTTATCGGACCACAAATATGATTATTGGATCCATACCGCTGTCAGAAGAAACCCCGCCAGTACGTAGGGCACGAAGGCTTGTTTGTCGCCCATCTGCTCCGTCAGGGCCTGCAAGCGCTTCTTTACTTTGGGGTTGAGCAGGGTCCACAAGCGGCGACGGGTGAGCAGCCACAGCAGCACCGTGACCCCGGCCCCGATGAAGGTGCCGAGTACATATTGCGGGCTGGTGGCGAGGGCCAGGGCGCCCATCAGCTTGACGTCGTCGGCCCCGAAGCGCCCGAGCATGTAGCCGGGCAGGGTCAGCAGCATGACGATGGCCAGCGCCCAACCGGCATCGCTGGCCTCGGCGCCGATCCAGCTGTGGCCGGTAGCGAATAGCCACGCCAGGGCGCAGGCCGCGACGCCGAGGGTCAGCAGGTTGGATATCTGGCGTTGACGCACATCCTGTTCGGAGCACAAGGCAAGCCACATCAAGAGAACAATGCTTTGCATTGGCAGGTCGCCTTCCCTAATTGTTGAACACTTCTACCCGGTCAGTCAGGTTTCCTTAACTGAAGATAGACGGGAACGTGCGGGGGAGTGCAGTTGGCAACGGAAAAAGGCGTGGTCGAAATGGATTATGTCGCGGTTGGCGCAGCGCTTTTGTGAGAGCGGCCCTATCGCAATGCAAGGCCGCTCCCACTAACTGCTACTTCTTGCTGCCCGGCGGGTAATTGGCCAATACCTTGGCCACGGTATTGTGAATGGCGCTATTGCGTTCTTCCGGGCTTGGCGGGTAATTGTTCATGATCTGTTCGGCACTGCCGCGCCACACCAGCTTGCCGTCACGCCCATCGAACATGTCGACCTGAATGGTGGCGACCTTGTAGTCGACACTGCGAGTTTCGTTGTACATCGGGCCGCCCCAGTAGCCGCCCCAGTAGCCACCCCACCCACCGCCATAGTTGGTGGTGATCTGTTGCTGGCGCTGCTCGACGATCAGGTACGTGCGTACGTTAAGGTCAGGCCGTGCCGTGCCCTGCACCGGGCGCAGGCCCCGCTGGTCGAGCTGGTCGGCAACGGCCTGGCGAATGCGCTGCTCGGTCAGGTCGCTCTTGATTCGAGGGTCGTCCGGGCGGTACTGCAAGCCGGGTTCTTGCCACGCCCAACTGCGATAGGCGGCAAAATCGCGGCTGGCGTCGAAATCCTGCTGGACGTTGTTGTTGGAGCAGGCCGCAAGTAATAGCGCAAATGACAGTAGAACGAGACGGCGCAACATGATGGTTCTCCGTTAGACGTTAACTGGGAGGATAGCCGCTGAGCGCCTTGTGCACAGAATCACGCAAGGCACTTTCGCGATCACGCGGCGAGTCCTTGTCGCTATTGCTTTCAGCACTGGCGCTCCACACCGGCTGGCCGTTGCGCGCGTCGAACAGATCGATGCGCACCACCATCACCTCGACCTCGTAGGTGCGCACGATCGGTACGCTGGCATAGGCACCGTAGCCATTGCGGTAGCCGCCATAACCAACACCGCCATAGGGGTAGGGGCCGTAGTAGGGGTCGTAGGTGTCATAGTCGCGCACTTGGCGCAGGCGTTTTTCCAGGCGCATGTCGGCGCTTACCAGCAAATCGCCGGTGCTGCCCCGTGCCGGGCGCAGGCCATGCTGGTCGAGCGCGCCGCTGATGGCATCGGCCAGTTGCGCCGGGTCAGCATTGGCCGTGCCGCTGGGCAACTGGCCGCCACGCCAGCTCCAGCTGCGATAGTGCCCATAGTCACGGGCCGGTGCCGGGTAGGCACTGGCGTCGAAGGTGGTGGCAGCCGCAGCAGGCGCGGGCGGTATCGGGCGGCCGCTGGCGACATACGGGTTGCTGCCCTGGCAGCCAGCCAGGGCGAGGGGCAGCAGGGCCAGGCACAACAGACGGTACGGCATGTATTCCTCCCGGCGGGCGGGGTCAGCGGGGGCGGCAGATCCAGTGCAGGTAGCGACCGAGCCCGGCAAAGCTTGGGTGCCTGCGGTGGGCCAGTTCCATTTCCAGAAGGTCGAGCAGTTCGGCCTTGGCCTGGAACTCCTTGGGCATGTAGTCGTGGAACACCCTGACACCACTCTGGCTTTCGACCTGCCACATAGGCTCAAGTTGCGCCTTGAGCTCACGTGGATCAAGTGGCTTCTGTGGGGTCAGGCTCTGCTTTTCACCTTCCAGGCGGTTGCTGCGCAACTTGCGGAAATGGCCCTTGAGCAGGTTGCGATAGACCAGCGCGTCGCGGTTGTAGAAGGCCAGTGAAAGCCACCCGGTGGGGGCAGTCAGCTGATGCAGCACGGGCAGGATGCTTTCGGGTTCGGCCAGCCATTCGAGCACAGCGTGGCACAGCACCAGGTCGTAGGGTTCGGTGAGTTGGCCGAGCAGGTCCTGCCACGGCGCCTGGATGAAGGTGGCCGTCTGGCCCGCTTCGGCAAAGCGCGCACGGGCACCGTCGAGCATGGGCGCGGCGGGCTCGGCCAGGGTCAGCTGGTGGCCGCGCTCAGCCAGCCACAGGGCCATGTGGCCCAGGCCTGCGCCGATATCGAGAATGCGCAGCGGGCGGTCGGGCAATGTTTCGGCCAGGTCGGCTTGCAGCACGGCCAGGCGAATTGCACCTTTGGCACCGCCGTAGATCTTTTCCGCGAAGCGGGTGGCCAGTTCATCGAAGTGACGGTCGTTCATCGCGCGAAGCGCCTCTCGCTGTCGGCCAGTTTGGCCCGTACCACCTGGTCCATGTCCAGGCCCAGCTCGCTGCACAGCAACAACAGGTAGAGGACCACATCGCCCACCTCCTGGCCGGCGTGGGCGAGTTTATCGGCGGGCAACTGGCGGGATTGGTCTTCGCTCAGCCACTGGAAGATTTCCACCAGCTCGGCCATTTCGACGCTGGCGGCCATGGCCAGGTTCTTTGGGCTGTGGAAGCCGCGCCAGTCGTTGTTGTCGCGGATCCGGTGCAGGCGTTCGGTGAGTTCTTGCAGGTTCATCGGGGCTCTCCTAATGCCGCATAGCTTCGGCGCAGGTCCGATGCAAAGCAAGAGGATTCGGGGACGGCTGCGCAGCCGCCACACGGCCTAGAGCTGATCCCAACGCCCGAGCATGTGCAGCAACTCGCCATGCCCATCCAGCCGCAGTTCCCCTGCGGGCCCGGCCTCACTGGCACTGAGCACCACCTCCGATGGCAACCGCACCGGCTTCAGGAAGTCCACCTCGAAGCCATAGCCACTGCTCGGCAGGTGCCCGCGCAATGCCGCAAGCGCCATGGCCTGGCTCCACATGCCATGGGCAATGGCCTTGGGAAACCCGAACAATCGCGCACTGGCGGCGCTCAGGTGAATGGGGTTGTAGTCCCCGCACACCTTGGCGTATCGCCGGCCGATATCGCTGTCTGCATACCAGCGGCTCGCCTCTGTCAGTGGGCCCGGTTCGTGCTCTGCCAGCTCACTGGCCTGGCCTTCCAGGTGCAGCCCGCGTACCAGCATGCGGCTGGTTTCGCGCCAGAGCAGGCCCAAGCCATCTTCGGCTTCGGTGATAAGGTCGAAGGTGCCGCCCTTGGCATGAGGTTGCAGGTTGTCGGCGTACACCGCAAACCGTAACCCATCGATGCCCCCCAGGGGGCGCAGCACCTCGATGCGGTTATACAGATGCACCAGCCCGAGCAGTGGGAAGGGGAAGTCGTGGCCGGTCAGCAGCTGCAACTGGAGGGGGAAGGCCATGACATGTGGATAAGTGCCCGGCAAGCGGCCATCGTCGGTGAAGTGGCAGAGCCGGCGGTAGGCCGCAAGGTTGTCGGGCTGGGCCCGAACGACGCAGCGCAGGCCTGTGTTCGGCAGGCTGTCGCCGCTGATTTTGCGTTTGCTGGCCGCGCGCAGGTAGAGGCTGGCGCGTGAGTCCGGGGCGTGCAGGTCGTGCCAATGTCTGCTCATGGTCAGGCTCCCATCAGTGCCTGGCCACAGACCCGCAGGACCTGGCCATTGACCGCACCGGAGCCCGGCTGGCTGAGCCAGGCGATGGCCTCGGCAACATCCTGTGGCCGCCCGCCCTGGCCCAGTGAGCTCAAGCGGCGCCCGGCCTCGCGCAGCCCCATGGGCATGGCGGCGGTCATGTGCGTTTCAATGAAGCCGGGGGCCACGGCATTGATGCTGGCACCGCGCTCGGCGAGCTTTGGCGCCCAGGCTTGGGCGAAGCCGATCAGCCCGGCCTTGCTCGCCGCGTAGTTGGCCTGCCCACGGTTACCGGCGATGCCGCTGACCGAGGCCAGCAGGGTGATGCGCGCGTTGTCGCCGAGCGCGCCAGCGTCGTACAACGCCTGGGTAAGCACCTGCGGCGCCTTGAGGTTTACCGCCAGCACGGCGTCCCAGTATTCCGGGGTCATGTTGGCCAATGTCTTGTCCCGGGTGATGCCTGCGTTGTGCACCACGATGTCGATACCCCCAGGCAGTGCTTCGAGCAGTTGCGCTGCTGCGTCGTTGGCGCAGATGTCCAGGCCCAGCGCCTGGCCGCCTAGCCGCGCGGCGAGGGCTTCGAGGTCTTGCCGCGCTTGCG
>NZ_JANIAG010000250.1:0-5768 GCF_028682155.1 Pseudomonas sp. 39004 | reverse complement strand
GAGTTCGATGCCCAGGTTGTACTGGCCCGTGCGCGAATCGACATTGTTCTGAACGAAACTCATGAAATTGAATGCATTGGAATTCAAGAACATTATTGTCATCTCCCATTCAAGATGAGCATTAGCGCTGCAGGCGCTCAGCGCGCGGCGGCGCGGCCGAGGTAATGACGCGCACACTGCGAAGTTCGTCGCGCTGGATGGTGCCATGCTTGGCAATCACCATGACCCCGATACCCTGTTCGATGAAATCGCCAACGGCATAGGTGTTCAGGTAAGTAATTTCTCCATTGTCCAATGCGGCATTGTTGCGTGTGGTCTTGAGTTCAATCCACCAACTGGCATCGTCCGGCGTGCCATTATTATTTCGGGTCAGGAGGATCTTTGTTGCCGACGGAAAACTGTTAAGTTCGATGAAGCGAGGGTCTTTGTCTTTACAATCCCCTTGGTTCATTCTCAATACGACAGTTTGATTGCTGCCGGCGTCCGGAATATGCAGGGAGCAGAAGTCGTTACTTTCTGTTGATTCCCTGATGATAATAACGCCCGTGGCATGCGTCTCTTTCTTGCCTTTCATGAGCACTCCCCTGATCACCTTGGATATCGTGGGTTTCACATAACAAGCCTGTACTGAGACTATGGCAATGTGCAGCGCCACGCACCTGTCAAAAATATCAGGTGCCACCTGTTGTGCTTTAGTACTCGAGGGCCGCGTCGACCTGGTAATTCTGCTAGTTGTCGCCTGTTGGCCGATTCGCTATTAATTCCTGCACCAGCTCCGCCACTAATCGTTTCTTGCATGATGGGGTAATGCGGCATGACGCTCATCAGTAACTTCGCCCACTGGTTTAAACGTGCGTCTGCCTCCACGTCACTGCGTGACGCAGGCCCAGAGAACAATGACCTGCCAAAACCTGAAGTAGAGGGTTTAACGCCGCACGATGAGATCGACTTGCTAGTGTTGGGCGACGAGGCGTTGATGACTCACATCAACTATCCCGGCATTCAGGGCGGAGATTTGCTTTTTCCACGCTGGGTGGGGGCTGCACCCGGAGGGGCGCTTTTTGACCATATCGGCAACCCTTATCGCGTGCCTGATGATGTCGATCCAGCAGTGGGTGTGGAGTACCTCATTGGCAACGATGTCGTGCAAGACGCTGCCGGTGGCTGGGCGTTCTACTCCTACCAGGTGCATGAAGCACGGCCCGAGCTGGAGTCTCTGCGGCGTTTTTGCTATGTGGGCGTGCGCCCACGGCCAGGCGCCGAAACCTTGTCGGTGGTCCTGGCCGCGCCGTCGCATGATTTGCTCGTAGCCCCGCAGGCACTGGGCTCCACGATGGCGCTGCTGATACCGCCCTATCAGGCCATGCAACCCGGCGATAGGGTTGCGATAACGTTAACGGGTGAGGACGATCGCGGGCGCCCGTACACATGGACAAAAAACCTCAATGTCGAGGTTCCTGGCAAACATTTGCAAGCCGCCGTGGAAAGAACCTGGCTGCGCAGGTTGGAGGGAGGGCACTTCGATGCCGAGTATGTCATTGCCTTCAAAGATGGCCATTCGGCCCCATCGCCAATACAGCGGTTTCGCGTGGATTCGTCGATTACACCGCCAACTCGTCTGCCACCGCCCAGCGTGGAAGGCCTTGACCCCGGTGAGCCCTTGGACCCTGCGCGTTTTCGCGATGGTTTGACGATCAGGATTGCACCTTACCCGGATGCGGGCATGGCTGTATCGGACCGTCTACTGCTGTATTGGCTGTCCAGTGATGACGTGTACCAGGTGTTGCGTGTTGACCCCAGTTCGATCGACAGCGGTGCCCTGATGTTCACCCTCGCACCCCGTTGGCTTATGAGCAGTCAGGGGCAGGCGGTAGCACTGGGTTACCAGTTCGCTCGCGAAGGCAGCAGCCTCGCCTCTGAGCTGCTGAACGTGCAAGTGCTGCGCTCGCGGGAGTTGCCAGCGCCGATAGTGCTTGATGCCGTGGCAGAAAACGACGGTGGTCGGTTGCCAGCTTACCTTGTCACCTCTGGCGCATTCGTGGATGTGCCTGATGAGGTCGACATTGCTGACGATGAGCACATCGAATTGCACTGGGAGGGGGATGCCGAGCGGGGACGGGAAATTGTTACCCAGCCGATCAATACCAACAGGCCACGCCGTTTTCTCGTAAGTGCGGGCAGCATTGCGGCGAACATGGAGCGTAATGAAAACGCCGTGGCGAAGCGGTTCAAGGTGTTCTATCGCCTGGTGCGGGATGACGGTAGCTATGTCGAGTCAGAGCACTTCATGCTGCGCATACTGCCTCTTGTGCCCGACGACTATCCGCGGCTTGCCTGCCCGGTCGCGAGGGGAGAGGATCTGTATCTGGGAGACGTCCCGAGAGGGGCCAGATGCACCCTCGATCCCTGGGTGTTCATTGCCGAAAAGCAATGGGTGACGGTGTGGGTCACAGGTGTTTTTCGCGCTGAGGTGGAAGAGGTTATATGGGACGCTGAAGTGACCACCCAGCAAGTCCGCAACGGCCTTGAACTACTCATACCCAGGGATCTGCTTGAGCAGCAAATGCTCAATGAAAGTTTGACTGTACATGCACATGTCAGTTTCGACGACAAATACCATTATTTTGAAATGCGCTCACTGCGCTTGACGCTGCGCGGCTGACGTTCACGTACACGCTGAAGAGCAGCAGGGCGACAATAATTGGAGAAGTTACCATGGCCAGAATGACCCATTCGCAATCCCTCGCTCATGTCGCGCAAGCCCCACGCACTCGCGGCTGGAGCGAATTATGTTTGGCCAGTGCGATGGCGCATGACAAATCCTGCCACAGTAAAGGGGCATGATCATGATCAACAATTCCAAGGAAGCCCTGCTGGCTCGTCTGGAAGAGGGTGATGTCATGCATGGCTGGGGCGCGATCGTGGCACTGGGCCGTGAGCCGCTCGAACAATTGCTCGAGCTGCGTTATCTCGAAGGCCTGAGCCAGTCGAATTTTCTTGAGCACATCACTGGCAGCTACTTTACCGACGGTCAGCGTAATGACCAGGCAGTGTTCGAAGGGCTGGTGCTGGGGCCACCACAGCTTTCCTTTGCTGGGGTCTCGGGGGCAGGAAATCGCTTGACGGTGATCATGCCGTTTATCTCTGGCGAATACGCGTCGTATTCACGGGTTGTTGCCCAGCCACCCAGGCTCAAGAGCAGCCATGGCCTTCGTGAAGAAATGGGTTACCACGTGCAGATGTCGGTTGCCTTGCTGACCGTCGATGATCCTGCAGCCAATCAGGCCCGGCTGGTGCTCGACCTGAGTCAAGCCGAAGAGTTTGTCACCAACCTGGGTGAAAGCGAGACGGCTCGGCGGGCCATGGGGCGCTTCATACAGGCTGAAATGGCGAAGCATGAGGTGTTCAACCATCAGTTCGTGCTCTTGACCTGTGAGCTTACCGGGCAGGATGCGCTCGCCGTGCGTGGCCTCAATGTGCGCACCCAGGCTGCACCAGAGGGCACGGGGCGTGAAGGTGATGGGGCCGCGATTGTGCAACTGGACCTGCGTGGCCGCCGCTTTGGCGGGACATGGCCGGGGCCAGGCGTGTTTCCTTATCTGCTGCCCGATGGCAGTCAAGGCGTGACGCTGCTGGCCGAGCAGTTGCGCGTTCCTTTGCTTGGGGAGCTTGCCGAGCGTTTGCTGCGGCACTTGAGCTTGCCGAAGGCGTGGCAGTTTGCCATGAAGGAGGAGCACACCCCACATGACCGGGTAGTGTTCGGGAGCATTGAGGCCAGTTCCGCAACGCGTCAGGTCGAGCCGATGCAAGCGCGCCTTGGCCGCGAACAGACCACGGATTTCAAGGTGCAAGGCCAGGCTGTGGCGCAATGGACAGCTAGGAACATCAACCACCCTCGGTCGACCGGGCAAATCAACGCGCAGGGGCAATACCAGGCGTCGGATATTGCGCACTTCGCACGGGAAAGTCAGGTCATCCTGGTCAGTGCGCAGCTGGGCGAAGAAGAACCCGGAAGCGTCAATGCCGCGCTGGTGGTCGAATCTATCGATTCTTTGGTGGTTACGCCACGGGTTGCGGTATGGCGTAGTGGGGAAAGAGCGATTGAGTTCAATGTTGCGGGTCGTGCTGGCCTGACCTGGGAACCGACGCTATACGGTGAATTGACCCTCCAGAGCGATGGCTCGCTAAGCTATGTGCCCCGTGAGCCTGAGCGGGTTCCTGCCGTCCTGTTGGAGCGCATCCGTCTCACTGATGGGATTAGGGGCGATACAGCCGAGGTCACGGTGGTGATTCTCGCCTACCCGGCTGTGCTGAGCGTCTTGCCATTCCACGTGCCTAAAGTGCCCCATGGCAGCTCGGTGCCCTTCGAGGTGCAAAACGACGAGGCCGATGCCTGGTTCGTGTTCGGCGAGGGGCACATCGACCTTGAGTCAGGCGTATACACGCCGCCGGAATCGCCTTCAACCTCGGTCGCCGTGGTCATGGCCAATATCCGTGACCGTGATGCGGGGTATGCCATCATCGAGCTGATGCGCGAGGACGCGCAGGTCTCGATGATCAGTGAACGCTACAAGAGAGTTTTGAACTTTACGGTGACGCCCGTGCCGATTAACGGCACCGTGGCCTATGCCAACGGGTTGCAGCAGATCGCCCTGGATATCGTCATCCAGACTGAGGACTTCCGCAACAGCGAGGGTGACTTGGTCAAGGATCCGGTCAGCGACCTTGAGCTGTCCACATTGAGGGTGCTCGCGGAGAACGGCAACCCGATCGAGTATGTGCTGGAGGGGGTGGAGGGCTTGGACCCGGCGCAAGGGCTGCGCTGGGGGTGGAGCAAGTCACGCAATCGCTATGACTATTACCAAGGGGCTCGGCAGGTGACGGCCAAGCCCATGGCAGATGAAGGCAAGGTCTCCTTGCGCGTATACGTGCAAAGCACTGAAGCCGAAATCAGGAAGTTCCATGCCGAGTTCAAGGGGTATGACAACCGTACGCAGAACTCAAGAACCATCGGCAAGGAGGAAGGTGAAGTCGAGTTGACCGGGCGCCCAACGCCTTTCTGGGCACTGAACAACTACGAATTCAAACCCAGGCGGGTTGCTTCAGAGGGAGGCAAGATCGTCGGGCAGGACACCTTCAACTTTTACAAGTACACCACTGACTATTGGGAACTCTCCGGTGCCACCCAAGAATATGGCAATCTCAGGTTTTACCAGGTCAGTTTTGACCATGCGTCGATCATTCGTTGGGAGAGCGAGCAGCTCGCCGAAACGTTCTGCAGTTACGTGGGGTATGCCTTCAGGCCGGTATTGCCACCCGGTTCACCTGGTGTGCCGTTGGGCGTTTCGTACGAGTCGGCCTTGGAACTGCTGACGCTAGAGCGCGCCGTGAACTACCACGGCAAGCTGGATTACAACCTCAAGCCAGGCGAGGACATTGCTCAAGGCACCCTGCTGTTGACGCTGGACAGGGTCTGGGACATGCCGTACTGGTACGACGGCATGGCGCCCGGTGGGGACTATCGCTCGTCCCTCGAAGGGGTCATGCGTTTCACGTTGATCGACCATCAGGGCAATCGGCACCAGTTGAATGTCAACTTCCTTCCTGAGGGTCAACCAGACAGCCGCAACCAGCTCGAACTCAGGATCGGGAGCGGGAATACAGCGGCCATTGACTCGGCGGTGCATTCCAACGCCTTCAACTTCATGAGCTTCATCGAGAATGGCGTCGACCCACGCACGGGCCAGTACAGCCTGGGTATTCAACTG
>NZ_JANIAG010000025.1:0-42949 GCF_028682155.1 Pseudomonas sp. 39004 | reverse complement strand
CTTGTTGAGCGGACCACTGCAGTTCGTTGAGCCGGGTTTCAGGTTTTTCCTTGAGCTGGCTTGGGCGGTAGAACAGCTTGATGCGTGTGCGCAGGGCAATGTTCAGCACGTTGCGGGCATCAGGGTCGACCTGCGGTAACTCCTGAACATTGAAGTAGAACAGCGACTCGCGATCGGTTGGCAGGTCGTTCGGAAGAACATTGATCTGTACCAACTGCTCACGGCCAGAGTCCAGGCGGAACAGTGTCGGTGAGGCGAGCAGCGGGACACTCGTGGTGGTGTCATCACTTGCCGTGTTGACCCAGACTTGAGCTGCATAGGCAGCTTTGCTGGGGTTGGCGACTACCAGCGAAGCGCTGCGCTTGTTGCTGGGCAACACGATGCGTGTGCTGTCGATGGTCAGTGCTGCATGGGCAATGGGGGCCAGCAAGGTCAGGCATGTGGCGGCCACTGTGGCACGAAGTGCGGAGAAAAGAGGAGGCATGGACATGCGGAAAACCTGGACAGATGTGGCTTGATAGCGGTCCAGGCGCCTGTAAGCGCCTGGATTGATCATTTAGCGGATGTCGACCAGGAAATCGACGCTGGTGTCGATGTTCCCTTCAGGCACGTTAGCCGCTGTAGTTTTCAGTCGGGCGGTAAAGCGCATATCGGTTGGAAGGTTTTCGTCCAGGTCATGGGCATTGGATTCGGTATCCGGTGGCAGCGGGGTGCTGCTCCGGTCGAGGATCTCCAAGGCTAGGTTGCTGGTGTAGCCAACACCACTTTGCAGTCCGTACAGCCTGCCAGTCGGGTCGGCGCCGAAGCGCGGAGAGAACGTCACGAAGGCCTTCTTGGTGGGGTCGATGTCACAGGAGGCGTCAGGCGTGATGCGCAGGGAGAACGGTACCATTGCGGTGTTTTGATCCGCAGCAGTGAAGTCCCGCGTGCGGAAGTGGCCCAGATGGATAGGCTGGCTTGGGCCGCCTGGGTGTACCACTTCGATAGGGCAAGTGCCGCCAGTGGTGACGGTGCCCTGGAAATTGATAATGCCTGTATTGGCCATGGCCGCGGTGCTGGATAAGCTGATGGCTAATGCCACAAAGTGTTTTTTCACAATGATGTCCAAATGACGTGTTAAGTAAGGCCTCAAGCTGAACAAAAACGATGCTCCGCTCAATGGCACGGCTGCAGAGTAGGCTGATTCAAACACCTGATCTGTAGGAAGTTGGCGTTGCGCGCCTGAACTTTTACGACACGTCATTCGGTTTTTTACGAGCCTTGCCCGCCGCTGAAGCGAGTAGATAACAGCGCTTGGCGGTCAGTGAGTACTGCCGTGCCCTGGCTTGCTCAACAACTGCTTTTCCTGATGCCAGTCAAAGGGCTCGCCATTCTGTTCGGCTTCAAATCGATGCTCTTCCAATTGCTGGTACAGCTCCAGTTCTTCGTCTGGCATGAAGTGCAGGCAATCGCCAGCAAAGAACCACAACAGGTCGCGCGGCACCAGGTGTGCGATTTGCGGGTAGCGCTGGATCACCTGGCAGAGCAGGTCTTGGCCTAGGTATTGGCTCTCCAGCGGGTCTTGCGGCAGCAGCGTCAGCAGTTCGTCGAAGCGTTCGAGGAACAGGGCGTGGCTTTCTTCCGGCACCTGCTCTGCGTCACCCAGTGCAACCAGGATGGTGCGCAGGTGCTGGAGCAGTTGCAGGTGGTATTCCAGGTTGGGGTTGGCCATGGAATGGGTCCTCGGTATGGCTGAAACGGGGGGCGGAGTATACGCCGCGCCCCCTTTCGAGCGAAGGGTCAGCGCACCTTGCCCGGTTCAGCCAGCAACTGCGCCTTGTCGAAGGCATCGACGTCGATCACTTTTCTGCGCGCTTTCTCGGCTTCGTGCAGACGCTGGCCTTCACCAGGCTGCAGCACTCCGGCCTCGATGGCTGCGTCGATGGCGGACTTCCCGGGGGGTGATTGGACGTTCCCCTCCTTGATGGCTTGATGCAATGCCTTGCGCAGTGGCGCCGTGTCGTCCAGTAGATCGCTGGCTCGCTGCAGCCCTGCCACCGGGTCGCCTTCTGCCTGGGGCCTGTAGCAACCGGCCAGCAGCTCTTCCAGTGCAGGGTCACCCTTGCTGCGTCCGATCAGTTCGGCTACTTCGGCATCCAGTTCATCACTGGGGCCTGTATGACGACGGCCGAACGGAAACACCAACACGCGCAGCGCGCAGCCGATGAAGCGGTTGGGGAAGTTGTCGAGTATACGGTCCAGCGCATTTTCCGCCTGGCCGAGACTCTCCTCCATTGCCCAGCGCAACAGCGCTCGCATGTGCTCCGGGGAACCCAGGTCGTGATAGCGCTTGAGCGCGGCAGAGGCCAGGTACAAGTAGCTCAGCACATCACCCAGGCGTGCGCTCAGACGTTCGCGGCGCTTGAGTGCCCCGCCCAGCAGCATCATCGACAAGTCGGCCATCAATGCAAAGGCTGCCGCCTGGCGGTTGAGGGCGCGGAAGTAGCCCTGGCTCAGGGCATCGCCCGGCACTTTTTCCAGGTGGCCCAACCCCAGTCCATACACCAAGGTGCTGGCCGCATTGCCGGCGGCGAACATGATGTGCTTCATCAGCAGTCCATCGAACTCGATCAGCGCCTGGTCACGGTCTTCGCGAGCGACCAGTGCCATCTCCTTGAGTACGAACGGGTGGCAGCGGATGGCGCCCTGGCCAAAGATCATCAGGTTGCGCGAGAGGATATTGGCGCCTTCGACGGTGATGAAGATCGGCGCCCCTTGCCAATTGCGCCCCAGGTAGTTGTTGGGCCCCATGATGATTCCCTTGCCGCCATGTACGTCCATGGCATGCTGGATGCACTCGCGGCCACGTTCGGTCAGGTGATACTTGAGAATCGCCGACAGCACCGAAGGTTTCTCACCCAGGTCCACGGCCTTGGCCGTCAGCAAGCGGGCGCTGTCCATCAGCCAGGCGTTGCCGCCGATGCGGGCCAGCGATTCCTGGATGCCTTCGAAGGCGGCCAGTGGCACGTTGAACTGTTCGCGAATGTTCGCGTACTGGCCGGTCACCAGGCTGGTGTACTTGGCCGCGCCTGTGCCTACGGCTGGCAGTGAGATGGAACGGCCCACCGACAAGCAGTTCATCAGCATCATCCAGCCCTTGCCGAGCATGTCCTTGCCGCCGATGAGGAAGTCCAGGGGGACGAACACGTCCTTGCCACTGTTCGGGCCGTTCATGAAGGCCGCGCCCAGTGGCAGGTGGCGCTTGCCGATCTCGACGCCGGGGGTATCGGTCGGGATCAGTGCCAGGCTGATGCCGAGTTCTTCTTCTTCGCCAAGCAGATGGTCCGGGTCATAGGCCTTGAAGGCCAGGCCCAACAGGGTGGCGACCGGGCCCAGGGTGATGTAGCGCTTCTCCCAGTTCAGGCGCAGGCCGATGACCTCTTCGCCGTGCCATTGGCCTGTGCAAATGACACCCGTGTCAGGCATGGCGCCCGCATCGGAACCGGCCAGTGGGCCGGTGAGGGCGAAACAAGGGATATCGTCACCGCGAGCCAGGCGCGGCAAGTAGTGGTTGCGCTGTTCGTCGGTACCATAATGCAGCAGAAGCTCGGCCGGGCCCAGTGAGTTTGGGACCATGACGGTGGAAGCCAGGTCGCCGCTGCGCGTGGCCAGTTTCATGGCCACCTGGGAATGGGCATGGGCAGAGAAGCCCTTGCCGCCGTATTCCTTGGGGATGATCAGGGCGAAGAAGCCATGCGTCTTGATGTGCTGCCAGGCTTCTGGCGGCAAGTCCATGTCCTGGCCGATTTGCCAGTCACTGACCATGGCGCAGAGCGCTTCGGTCGGGCCATCGATGAAGGCCTGTTCCTCTTCGGTGAGTTTCGGCGCCGGGTAGGCGAGCAGGGTGCGCCAGTCCGGGCGGCCGCTGAACAGCTCGCCATCCCACCACACGGTGCCCGCGTCGATCGCTTCGCGCTCGGTTTGCGACATGGGCGGCAAGGTGCGCTGGAACCATTTGAACACTGGGCCCGTGAACACCTTGCGGCGCCAGTCAGGCAGCACCAGTAGCGCGGTTTTGGCTGCGAGTATCAGCCAGATCACCGCTAGCAGCCAGCCGGGGGCCTTGCTGAAGATACCCATCAGCAGCGTATAGATGGCGATGATGCCGAGTATCTGCAAGGGCGGCAGGCGCCGGTGCGTGAGGTACGCAGCGCCGATCACCAGAACCACCAACCACAACAGCAACATAATCACTCCTCCTTGGAACCAGGGGCTAGAGCTAACCCACAGAGCTTAGACGCAACGCTATGAACGGCATCGTCAGAACAGTGACAGGGTGTGGCAGCAGGAGTTTCAGGGCATTGTCTGTCAGTGCCGGTACAGGCGGCGCAGGTCTGGAGTAGACTTCAGCCCTCTGCACTCATAAGGACGTTGCCATGCTGAAGATCTGGGGCCGCAAGAACTCGAGCAATGTGCGCAAGGCGCTGTGGATCGCCCACGAGCTGGGCCTCGACTTCGAATCCATTGATGCCGGCGGTGCTTTCGGCGTGGTCAACGAGCCGCTCTACCGTGCACGCAACCCCAATGGCCTGGTGCCGATGCTGGAAGATGGCGACCTGACCCTGTGGGAGTCCAATACCATCGTTCGCTACCTCTGCGCCGAATACGGCCAAGAGCAGGGCTGGTACCTGGACGACCCGCGGCAGCGGGCCCTGGCAGACAAGTGGATGGACTGGACTACCTCGTCCTTCGCCACCCCGTTCCGCCCTTTGTTCTGGGGCCTGCTGCGCACGCCTGAAGACCAGCGCGACTGGGTGGCGATCAACGCCGCACACAAGCAGTGCGCGCAATTGCTGGCGATTGCCGATGAAACCCTGGCCAGGCAACCCTATCTTTCCGGTGACCAGATCGGCATGGGCGACATCCCACTGGGTAGCTTCATCTATGCCTGGTTCGAACTGCCCATCGAACGCCCGGCCATGTATCACCTGGAGGCCTGGTACGCGCGCCTCAAACAGCGCCCCGCCTATCAGGCAGCGGTGATGACTGCGCTGACTTGAACCTGCCTCGATAGTCACTATCAATACACATGACTGTACTTGTGCGGCCAGCCCTAGCACCATGGCCGCACTCACTGCGCCAGTGATTTGCCCTGGCGTGTCCTGACCTTTTCACTCGGTACGTGACCCGCTATGAGTTCTGCCCTGTCCATTCGACAGCTGACCAAAACCTACGGTAATGGCTTCCAGGCCCTCAAAGGCATCGATCTGGACGTCGCCGAAGGTGACTTTTTCGCCTTGCTCGGCCCCAACGGCGCCGGTAAATCCACCACTATCGGTATTCTTTCGACCCTGGTGAACAAGACCAGCGGCACGGTGAACGTGTTCGGCCACGACCTGGATCGCGAGCCTTCGGCGCTCAAGCGCTGCCTGGGCGTGGTGCCGCAGGAGTTCAACTTCAACCAGTTCGAAAAGACCTTCGATATCGTCGTCACCCAGGCCGGCTATTACGGCATCCCACCCAAGCTTGCCAGGGAACGCGCCGAGCAGTACCTGACCCAGTTGGGCCTGTGGGACAAGCGCGACGTGCAGTCGCGTTCGCTGTCGGGTGGCATGAAGCGCCGGCTGATGATCGCCCGTGCGCTGATCCATGAGCCGCGCCTGCTGATTCTCGATGAGCCCACCGCCGGCGTGGACATTGAGCTGCGCCGGTCGATGTGGAGCTTCCTCACCGAGCTCAACCAGAAGGGCATCACCATCATCCTCACCACGCATTACCTGGAAGAGGCTGAGCAGTTGTGCCGCAACATCGGCATCATCGACCACGGCACCATCGTCGAGAACACCAGCATGCGCCAGTTGCTGGGCAAGCTGCATGTCGAAACCTTCGTCCTCGACCTCAAGCAGGACCTGCCCGCCGCCCCAGTGCTGCAGGGCTACCCGTGCCGGTTGATCACCCCGCATACCCTGGAGGTGCAGGTGGACAAGGACATCGGCATCACGGCGCTGTTCGGCCAGCTGGCGCTGCAGAACATCGAAGTGCAGAGCTTGCGCAACAAGACCAACCGACTCGAGGAGCTGTTCGTGTCCCTGGTGGAAAAAAACCTGTCGAAGGTGGCCGTATGAGTGTGGAACTGCGCACCAACTGGGTCGCCCTGAATACCATCGTCTACCGTGAAGTGCGGCGCTTCCTGCGGATCTGGCCACAGACCTTGCTGCCGCCAGCGATCACCATGGTCCTGTACTTCGTCATCTTCGGTAACCTGATCGGCCGGCAGATCGGCGACATGGGTGGTTTCACCTACATGGAGTACATCGTGCCTGGGCTGATCATGATGTCGGTGATCACCAACTCCTATGGCAACGTGGTGTCGAGTTTCTTCGGCAGCAAGTTCCAGCGCTCGATCGAAGAACTGATGGTGTCGCCGGTATCGCCGCACACCATCCTCGTTGGCTATGTGCTGGGCGGCGTATTGCGTGGGCTGGCAGTGGGGGTGATCGTCACGATCCTGTCGATGTTCTTTACTCACCTGCAGGTGCATCACCTGGGCGTCACGGTCGTCGTGGTGCTGCTGACGGCCACGATTTTCTCGTTGCTCGGCTTCGTCAACGCGGTGTTCGCACGTAACTTCGATGACATTTCGATCATCCCCACCTTCGTGCTGACGCCGCTGACCTACCTGGGTGGGGTGTTCTATTCGATCAACCTGCTGCCGCCGTTCTGGCAGGCCGTGTCAATGGCCAACCCGGTGCTGCACATGGTCAACTCGTTCCGCTACGGCATCCTAGGGGTGTCGGATATCAGCATTGGCACGGCGATCACCTTCATGCTGGTCGCCACTGCGGTGCTCTACACCCTCTGCATTCGCCTGCTGGTCAGCGGCCGCGGCATGCGTGCATGAGCATTTGAGTTTGCGCCGGCGCCACTGCCGGCCAACCCACCAGCGCCAGTACAGCATGGTGGTGAAGTAGGCGAGGATGCCCAGTACCACGCCGCAGACTACCGAGCCCAGCAGGAAGGGTTGCCAGACGGTCGACAGCTGGTCGGTGATCCATTCGAAGGTCAGTTCGTCGGGCAGTGTGCGCGGCGGAATTTGCAACAGCCAGGCGCCGGTCATGTAGGTGATGAAGAACACCGGGGGCATGGTCAGCGGGTTGGTCAGCCATACCAGGCTGACAGCGATTGGCAGGTTGCCACGTACCGGGATAGCCAACGCAGCGGCCAGCAGCATCTGCATGGGGATGGGGATCAGCGCCGCGAACAGCCCCACGCCCATGGCCCGGGCCACCGAGTGCCGGTTCAGATGCCAGAGGTTCGGGTCGTGCAGCAATTTGCCGAAAAAGCGTAAGGACTTGTGTTCCCGAATGCTGGTCGGATCCGGCATGTAGCGTTTGAAAAGACGGCGCGGCATGTAGGCTCCCGGGGCGTTTATCGGGGCAGTATGCCTTGAATCCCTAACCGCCTCGTTTAGAGTTTGTGACAATTGTTGAGCAAGCTTTGCCAGCATTTGCGCTATGCCTCAGAAGGTCATTTCGCTTCTGGGGCTCTACCTTATGCGCACAGGGATGTTTGCGCTCGCGCTCGGGCTGCTTTGCCTGGGTTTTCTTCCCGTATTGCCATCGGTCGGATGGCTGCTTGCGCTGTTGCTCGGCGCCGTCGCCTGCCTGTTCACCCGGGTGTGGCCATTGGGCTGCTTTGTGTTGGGGCTGTGCTGGGCGTGCTGGTCAGCCCAGCACGTGCTGGACGATCGGCTCGCGCCTGGGCTTGATGGCCGCACCGTTTGGCTGGAGGGCAGGGTAGCCGGCCTGCCGAGCCGTACTGCGCAAGGTGTGCGGTTCGAGCTGGAGCAGGCCGCTTCGCGGCGTGGCGCATTGCCACGGCGCTTGCAACTGAGCTGGTACGACGGACCGCAGCTGAGGGCGGGCGAGCATTGGCGGTTGGCCGTGACCTTGCAGCGCCCTGCCGGGCTGCTGAACCCGCACGGGCCTGATCGCGAAGCACAGTTGCTGGCCCGGCGGATTGGCGCCACCGGGACGGTCAAGGCTGGGCAGGTGTTGAGCGCTGTGGCCGGTGGCTGGCGGGACGAGCTGCGCCAACGCCTGCTGGCGGTCGATGCCAACGGCCGGCAGGCGGCGCTGGTGGCGTTGGTGCTTGGGGATGGCGGGGGCCTGGCCCGCGAGGATTGGCAGACATTGCAGGCCACTGGCACGGTCCACCTGCTGGTGATCTCTGGGCAGCATATCGGCCTGGTCGCGGGCCTGCTGTATGGCTTGGTCGCCGGGCTGGCGCGGTGGGGGCTTTGGCCCGCACGGCTGCCCTGGTTGCCCTGGGCGTGTGGCTTGGCCATGGCGGCAGCACTGGCCTATGGCTGGCTGGCCGGCGCTGGCGTACCGGTACAGCGCGCCTGCCTGATGCTGGCCGTGGTGCTGCTCTGGCGCCTGCGTTTTCGCCACCTCGGCGCCATGCTGCCGTTGCTGCTGGCGCTGGTCGCGGTGCTGCTGGTCGAACCGTTGGCGGGGCTGTTGCCTGGGCTCTGGCTGTCGTTTTCTGCCGTGGCCATTCTTATCTATTGCTTCAGCGCCCGGTTGGGCGGCTGGCGGCCCTGGCAGGCCTGGACGCGGGCGCAATGGGTGATCGCTATCGGTTTGCTGCCGGTGTTGCTGGCCACTGGTTTGCCGGTGAGCCTCAGCGCGCCGCTGGCCAACCTGCTGGCGGTGCCGTGGGTCAGCCTGGCGGTTTTGCCGTTAGCGTTGCTGGGTACGTTGCTTTTGCCCCTGCCGGGCTTCGGGGAGGCGCTGTTGTGGCTGGCCGGTGGCCTACTGGATGTGCTGTTCAAGGTGTTGGCCGTGGTAGCGGGCTGGCGGCCAGCTTGGGTGCCGCCGGCCCTGCCGCTGTGGGCCTGGGCGTTGGTTGGCGTGGGCGCGCTGCTGGTGCTGTTGCCCCGTGGCGTGCCCATGCGCGGGTTGGGTGGGGTCATGCTGCTTGCCCTGTGGGTACCCAGGGAGCCGGTGGCGGCAGGGCAGGTGGAAGTCTGGCAGTTGGATGTCGGTCAGGGGTTGGCGGTGCTGCTGCGTACCCGTCATCACAGCCTGCTCTACGATGCCGGACCGGCCAAGGGTGAGTACGACCTGGGCGAGCGGGTGGTGCTGCCAACCCTGCGCAAGTTGGGGGTGGGGAGGCTTGACCTGATGTTGATCAGCCACGCCCACGCCGACCATGCGGGCGGTGCTGCGGCCATCCACCGTGGGCTGCCGGTCAGGCGGATGCTGGGTGGTGAGGCGCTGGAGGCCCTGGCGCTGCAACCATGTGTCAGTGGGGAGCAATGGGACTGGGATGGCGTGCGCTTTTCGCTATGGCGTTGGGCTGAAGGGCAGAGCAGCAATGACCGCTCTTGTGTGCTGCTGGTCGAGGCGCAGGGGGAGCGGCTGCTGTTGGCGGGGGATATGGAGGCGGGAGCCGAGCGGGCATGGCTGGCGGCTCACGGGGCGACGCGTATCGATTGGTTGCAGTCACCGCACCATGGCAGCCGTAGTTCGTCCACCGAGGCGTTTATCCGCGCTACGGCGCCGCGCGGGGTGCTGATTTCGCGGGGGCGTAACAACAGTTTTGGTCATCCACATGCGCAAGTGGTCGAACGGTATCGGCGGCATGGGCTGGCTATTCATGATACGGCGGTGGAAGGGGCGTTGCGGTTGGTGTTGGGGGCGCAGGGGGCGGTGGAAGGTGTGCGCGGGCAGCGGCGGTTTTGGCGGGGTGGGGAATGAGGCCCTGAAGCGCTACCGCTGAAAACCCGGCAGCCAATTCCCTGACCTTCGGCAGATGAGCCCCCTGCGCTCCTATGATAGAGTGGCGGCCTTTTTCCGAAGGGGCGTTTACTGTGTGGGAATTGGTCAAGTCCGGTGGTTGGATGATGCTGCCGATCATTCTGAGTTCCATCGTTGCCATGGCTATCGTCGTCGAGCGCCTGTGGACCCTGCGCGCCAGCCGCGTGACCCCGCCACACCTGCTGGGCCAGGTCTGGATGTGGATCAAGGACAAGCAACTCACCAGTGACAAGCTCAAGGCCCTGCGCGCCGATTCGCCGTTGGGCGAAATCCTCGCTGCGGGCCTGGCCAACTCACGCCATGGTCGCGAGATCATGAAAGAGTGCATCGAGGAGGCCGCGTCGCGCGTCATCCACGACCTTGAGCGCTACATCAGCACCCTCGGCACCATTGCCGCGATGGCCCCGCTGCTGGGCCTGCTGGGCACCGTATTGGGCATGATCGACATCTTCAGCGCCTTCATGGGTTCGCAGATGACCGCCAATGCCGCTGTGCTGGCCGGCGGTATCTCCAAGGCACTGGTCACCACCGCAGCGGGCTTGATGATCGGTATCCCGGCGGTGTTCTTCCACCGCTTCCTGCTGCGCCGCATCGATGAGCTGGTGGTCGGCATGGAGCAAGAGGCGATCAAGCTGGTGGAAGTGATCCAGGGCGACCGAGAAGTCGAAGTGGCCGGAGGCAAGGCGTGAAGTTTCGGCGCAATCGCCAGCGGGAGAACGTCGACATCAACCTGGCGTCGTTGATCGACGTGGTGTTCGTCCTGCTGCTGTTCTTCGTGGTCACCACCACCTTCACCCGCGAGACGCAACTGCGCGTCGAGCTGCCCGAGGCCGCCAGTGCCGAGCAGCCGCCGGCCGATGAGGGCAAGCGGGTGGAGATCACCATCAGCGCCGAGGGCGTGTATTCGGTGAACAACAACCTGCTGCCCAAGAGCGACCTGGCCACCTTGAGCGAGGCCATCGAGCAGGCGTCGGGCGGTGATCACAGCTTGCCGCTGGCGATCAGCGCCGATGGCAAGACCCCGCACCAGGCCGTGGTTACCGCGATGGATGCGGCCGGCAAGCTCGGCTTCAGCCAGTTGCGCATGACCACCGTCGAGGCCGCTCAGGGGACGCCTTGATGGCCTTCGCCGACCGTTTGCTCGCTGCCTGGTACGCCGGGCATCCGGCCCTGGCGCTGCTGCGCCCGCTCGAAGCCCTGTACCGCCGTGTGGTAATGCGCAAGCGTGCGCGTTTTCTCAGGGGTGAAAGCGCCAGCTACCGAGCCCCGGTGCCGGTCATCGTGGTGGGCAACATCACCGTGGGCGGTACTGGCAAGACGCCGATGATCCTCTGGCTGATCGAGCATTGCCGAAAGCAGGGGCTCAAGGTCGGGGTGGTCAGCCGCGGTTATGGCGCCAAGCCCATGCATCTGCCCTGGCGCGTCGAGGCCGATCAGCGCGCCGAACAGGCCGGTGATGAACCGCTATTGATCGTGCAGCGCACCGGCGTGCCGCTGATGATCGACCCTGATCGGTCCCGCGCCGTACAGGCGCTGCTGGCCAGCGAGCCGCTTGACCTGATCCTGTGCGATGACGGCATGCAGCACTACCGCCTGGCGCGCGACCTTGAGCTGGTGCTGATCGACGCCGCCCGTGGCCTTGGCAATGGGCGCTGCCTGCCGGCCGGGCCACTGCGCGAACCGGTCGAGCGCCTGCAAGAGGCCGATGCGGTGCTGTTCAACGGTGCCAGCGCTGATTCGCAGGCAGGTTTTTCCTTCCGCTTGCAGCCGTCCGCGCTGGTCAATGTGCGCAGCGGCGAGCGTCGCGGCCTTGATCTGTTCCCGCCAGGCCAGCGCCTGCATGCGGTGGCGGGTATCGGTAACCCGCAACGTTTCTTCAATACCCTGCTGGGGCTAAACTGGCAGCCGGTGCCGCACCCTTTTGCCGACCACGCACAATTCAGCGCCGACCGCCTGTCGTTCACACCGCCATTGCCGCTGGTGATGACCGAGAAGGACGCGGTCAAATGCCGTGCCTTCGCTGCCGACGACTGGTGGTACCTGGTCGTCGAGGCGCAGCCGTCGCCCGCGTTCAGCGCCTGGTTCGACAGCCAGCTGCAACGCTTGCTGCCCGGGCACCGTAAGCCCTGAGCCCCTATTCAATTGCCGGCCACCTGGCCTCAAGGAAGCTTCCATGGACACCAAACTGCTCGATATCCTGGCCTGCCCGATCACCAAAGGCCCGCTCAAGCTCAGCGCCGACAAAACCGAGCTGATCAGCAAGGGCGCGGGCCTGGCGTACCCGATCCGCGACGGCATCCCGGTGATGCTGGAAAGCGAAGCGCGCACCCTGACCGATGACGAGCGTCTGGACAAATGAGCCTGGACTACACCGTGGTGATTCCCGCCCGCCTGCGCTCCACGCGCCTGCCGGGCAAGCCGCTGTTAACGATCGCCGGCAAGCCGATGATCCAGCACGTGTGGGAACAGGCGCGTAAAAGTGCTGCCAGCCGTGTAGTCATCGCCACCGACGATGCCAGTATCGTCGAGGCCTGCCAGGCGTTTGGCGCCGAAGTGCTGCTGACCCGCGCCGACCATGAGTCCGGCACCGATCGCCTGGCCGAAGTGGCGGCGCGTCTCGGCCTGCCTGCCGACGCCATCGTGGTCAACGTGCAGGGCGACGAGCCGCTGATCCCGCCGGTGATCATCGACCAGGTGGCGGCGAACCTCGCGGCCCACCCGGAAGCCGGCATCGCCACCCTGGCCGAGCCGATCCACGAGCCGCAGGTCGTGTTCAACCCCAATGCGGTCAAGGTCGTCAGCGACAAGAACGGCCTGGCCTTGAGTTTCAGCCGTGCGCCGCTGCCCTGGGCGCGTGATGCCTTCGCCAAGGGCCGCGACCAACTGCCCGAAGGCGTGCCCTACCGCCGTCACATCGGCATGTATGCCTACCGCGTGGGCTTTTTGCAGGACTTCGTCGGCTGGGGCCCGTGCTGGCTCGAACAGACCGAGGCGCTGGAGCAGTTGCGCGCCCTGTGGCATGGCGTACGCATTCACGTCGAAGACGCCATCGAGGCGCCCGCCGTGGGTGTCGACACCCCTGAAGACCTGGAGCGCGTAAGGCGCCTGCTGGAGGCTTGATGCGCGTCCTGTTCGTTTGCCTGGGCAACATCTGCCGCTCGCCCACCGCCGAGGGCGTGCTGCGTCATCAGTTGCAGGCCGCAGGGCTTGCCGAGCAGGTGCACGTGGCGTCGGCTGGTACCGGTGACTGGCACGTCGGCAAGGCCCCAGACGGCCGTACCTGCAAGGCCGCGCAGGCCCGCGGGTATGACCTTTCGCAGCAACGCGCCCAGCAGGTGAGCGTGGCGCACTTCGCCGAGTACGACCTGATCCTGGCCATGGACGAGAGCAACCTGAGCCACTTGCGTGCCCTGCGCCCGCATTCGGCGTCAGGTGAGCTCGACCTTTTCCTACGCCGCTATGGCGCGGAGCTGGATGAGGTGCCAGACCCGTACTACGGTGGCGCCGCCGGTTTCGAGCAGGTGCTGGACCTGATCGAGGTGGCGTGCCAGGCATTGGTGGTGGAAATCAAGGGGCGGTTATGACAGCGCTGTGGCAGGAGCAGGTTTCGCTCAAGCCTTTCAATACCTTCGGCATTGACGTCAAGGCCCGGCATTTCAGCCAGGTGCATGATGATGACGAGGTGCGCGAAGCGCTGGCCGAGGCGCAGCGGATCGGGCTGCCGGTGCTGGTCATCGGCGGTGGCAGCAACCTGCTGTTGACCGGTGATGTCGATGCGCTGGTGCTGCACATGGCCAGCCGTGGCCGCCGCGTGCTGAGCGATGACGGCGAGCGCGTGGTGGTTGAGGCCGAGGCGGGTGAACCCTGGCATCCGTTCGTGCAATGGACGCTGGCGCAAGGTTTTTGCGGGCTGGAGAACCTCAGCCTGATCCCGGGCACCGTGGGCGCAGCACCGATGCAGAACGTGGGCGCCTATGGCGTCGAGATCAAGCATGTGTTCGCCGGCTTGACTGCCTTGGATCGCCAGACCGGTGAGTTGCGTGATTTTGGTCTGGAAGAGTGCGCCTTTGGCTATCGCGACAGCCTGTTCAAGCGTAACCCTGGCCGCTGGTTGATCTTGCGGGTGCGCTTTGCACTGAGCCATACGCTGCAGGCTCATCTGGATTATGGGCCGGTGCGCCAGCGCTTGGTGGAGCAGGGCGTTGAACAGCCCAGCGCGCAGGCGATCAGCGACGCTATCTGCAGCATTCGCCGGGAGAAGTTGCCGGACCCGGCCGAATTGGGCAATGCCGGGAGTTTTTTCAAGAACCCGGTGGTCTCTGCTGAGCTTGTCGAGGGTATTCGTGGGCGTTTCCCGGGCGTTGTAGCTTACCTTCAGGCTGATGGCCAGGTGAAGTTGGCGGCGGGGTGGCTGATCGAGCAGGCGGGCTGGAAGGGGTATCGCGATGGCGATGCGGGCGTGCATCGGCTGCAGTCGTTGGTGCTGGTCAACTATGGTCAGGCGAGTGGGGCGCAGTTGCATGACTTGGCGCGGCGCATCCAGGCGGACATCCGCGAGCGGTTCGGGGTTGAGCTCGAGATGGAGCCTAATCTGTACTGATTGATTGGCGCGGGCCGTTCCTGCGGCCGCGCAACCACCAGGCCACTAGGCAAGAAAAAGCCCCGCCAGTTCGCACTGGCGGGGCTTTTTCATTCAGCCGTTGGCATCAACCGTGATGAGGCTTGTGCTCATCAGCGGTTTCCAGGGCCGGCTCTGCAGCTTCCTGCGCGGCCTTGGCAGCAGCTTCAGCTTCACGCTTGCGGCGACGCACTTCACGTGGGTCGTTCGGCGCGCGGCCGTTGGCCAGCATGACGGTAGCAGCTTCAACCACGGCAGGTGCTTCGACCGGTGCAGGCTCGACAACAACTGGCTCTGGCTCCACGACCACTTCGGGTTGCGCTTCGACAACCACGGCAGCCTGCTCGGCAACCACGGCTTCTTCCACGACTACCGGCGCCTGCTCGATTTCGCCGGCTTCAACTGCTGGCGCTTCGACTGGGGCTTCGACAGGCGCTTCGGCAACGACCACCGCTTCAGCGGCAGGGGCCGCTTCGACGACTGGCTGCGGCGTGACTTCGACCACGGGCTCGGCGCTGGCCTCGACCACGGCGACAGGCTCGCTGAAAGGCTGCTCGACCACAGGGGCAACAGCGGCTTCCTCGGCCTGTGCAACCGCTTCGACCTGCTCGGACGGTTTGGCGGCTTCGCTGTTGTCGGTTTCGACGACTTCGGCGGTGGCGCGCTCGGCCTGCTGGTTGGCTTGCGCTTCGGCATCGGCGCTGATGTTGCTGCTGGCAACAGCAGCGGTGACGGCCAGGCCGGCAGCCAGTTCGGCACCCAGCTCGGTGGCCTGGTGCTGTTGTGGCTGCTCTTCGCTGCCTTCGTCTTCGCTGCCTTCGATCAGCTCACCGTTGGCATTGCGCTGACGCTCGCGACGGTTGCTGCGACGACGCTGGCCGCGGGAACGGCGACGTGGACGCTCGCCATCTGCGCCTTCCTGTTCGTCCTGCAGCAATTCATCGTTCGGCAGTTGCTCTTCGGCAAGCTCTGCAGCCTGCTCAGCCGCTTCTTCGGTGGCACGTGGCTGGCGCTCTTCACGCGGCGGGCGTGGGGCACGCTCTTCACGTGGGGCGCGTTCTTCACGAGGGGCACGCTCTTCACGCGGTGCACGTTCTTCGCGAGGGGCACGCTCTTCACGCGGTGCACGTTCCTCACGTGGTGCACGTTCTTCACGTGGCTGACGCTCTTCGCGTGCAACCGGTGCCGGCGTGGCCTCCAGTGGCTCGCGCAGTTCGCGTACCGGGCGCTCTTCGCGGTTGCCACGACGGTCTTCGCGTGGCTGGCGTGGTTGACGCTCTTCGCGAGGTGCGCGTTCTTCACGCGGGGCACGTTCTTCACGCGCGGCACGTTCTTCACGTGGCGCGCGTTCTTCGCGAGGCTGGCGCTCTTCACGCGGGGCGCGCTCGGCACGCTCTTCGCGTGGTTTGCGCTCTTCGTCGCGGCGGCCATTGCGGTTGCGGCTCTGCTGGCGGCCGTTACGGCGTTCTTCGTTGCGTGGCGTGCGATCAGCGGCTGGCTTTTCGGCCGTGACGGCCGGTGCGGCGACCGGTTCGTCCTTGCCGGCGAACAGGCTGACCAGCGACTTGACCAGGCCTTTGAACAGGCTCGGCTCTGGGGCGCTTGGCGCTGGGGCTACCGGTGTGGCGGGCTGCTGAGGCTCTTCGACAGTGCTCGGCACCGGGGCATTGGTGCGGGCCGGGGCGGTCTTGACCGCAGCTTCCTGGCGAACCAGAGTGCGCGTGGCGGCTGGTACCGGCGTCGCTTCTTCGGTCTCGGTGGCGGCGATCTCGTAGCTGGACTGGTTGTTCAGCACTTCCGGGTTGTCGTCGCGCAGGCGCTGGACTTCGAAGTGCGGGGTTTCCAGGTGATCGTTCGGCAGGATGATGATGCGTGCGCGGGTGCGCAGTTCGATCTTGGTGATCGAGTTGCGTTTCTCGTTGAGCAGGAACGCGGCGACCGGGATCGGCACCTGGGCGCGCACTTCGGCGGTGCGGTCCTTCAGGGCTTCTTCTTCGATCAGGCGCAGAATGGCCAGCGACAGCGATTCGACGTCACGGATGATGCCGGTGCCCGAGCAGCGTGGGCAGACGATGCCGCTGCTTTCGCCCAGCGATGGGCGCAGGCGCTGACGGGACATTTCCAGCAGGCCGAAGCGCGAGATGCGGCCCACTTGCACGCGGGCACGGTCGGCTTCGAGGCATTCACGCACACGCTCTTCAACGGCGCGCTGGTTCTTGGCCGGGGTCATGTCGATGAAGTCGATGACGATCAGGCCGCCGATGTCGCGCAGACGCAGTTGGCGGGCGATTTCCTCGGCCGCTTCCAGGTTGGTCTGCAGGGCGGTTTCCTCGATGTCGCTGCCTTTGGTGGCGCGCGCCGAGTTGATGTCGATGGAGACCAGGGCCTCGGTCGGGTCGATCACGATCGAGCCGCCGGACGGCAGGTCGACGACACGCTGGAAGGCGGTTTCGATCTGGCTTTCGATCTGGAAGCGATTGAACAGTGGCACGCTGTCTTCGTACAGCTTGACCTTGCTGGCGTACTGCGGCATCACCTGGCGGATGAAGGTCAGGGCTTCTTCCTGGGCGTCGATGCTGTCGATCAGCACTTCGCCGATGTCCTGACGCAGGTAGTCGCGGATGGCGCGGATGATGACGTTGCTTTCCTGGTAGATCAGGAACGGCGCAGCGCGGTCAAGGGAGGCTTCCTTGATGGCGGTCCACAGCTGCAGCAGGTAGTCGAGGTCCCACTGCATTTCTTCGCTGCTGCGGCCAAGGCCGGCAGTGCGCACGATGAGGCCCATGTCGCCCGGCACGGTCAGGCCGTTCAGGGCTTCGCGCAGTTCGTTGCGCTCTTCGCCTTCGATGCGGCGGGAGATGCCACCAGCGCGTGGGTTGTTGGGCATCAGCACCAGGTAGCGACCGGCCAGGCTGATGAAGGTGGTGAGGGCGGCGCCTTTGTTGCCGCGCTCTTCCTTCTCGACCTGGACGATGACTTCCTGGCCTTCGCTGAGGACGTCTTTGATGTTGACGCGGCCTTCGGGGGACTTCTTGAAGTACTCGCGGGAGATTTCTTTCAGCGGCAGGAAGCCGTGACGCTCGGAACCGAAGTCGACGAAGGCGGCTTCGAGGCTAGGTTCGATGCGGGTGATCTTGCCTTTGTAGATGTTGGCCTTTTTCTGCTCACGCGCGCCGGACTCGATGTCCAGGTCGTAGAGGCGTTGGCCGTCCACCAGGGCTACACGCAACTCTTCGGGTTGAGTTGCGTTAATCAGCATTCTTTTCATGTTGTACCGTCGGTTTCCGGGCTGCCGGAAACGGCGTTCGGCACACACGACGTCTCATGGTCGGTGCCAAGGTGCGCAAAGGGTGGCGGGCCACCCCCGTGTCGAGCGACGTTCGGCACCAGCCGGTTGCCCAGCCTGCCGTTGTCACGACGACGCGTCCTGTTTGCTGCGGTGCCTACCAGGCCCTTGTGGCTTTCGAATAGGTATCCGAATCAACCCAGCGGGCCAAGTGCACTCAGTCAGGAGGAGGAATCAACCTTCAGCCGTGGACGCCCGGAGGCATCTGTTTCAGGACCTTATCCGCTCGCCGGCCATTTCAGTGGGCCGGTGGCCGGACGCGGTGCTACACGGTCCGAGGGCTGTGCATCTCCACCCTGCACGTATCCCTGATAATTCGGGTGCTGCCGCGCGCTGAATCCGCAACGGGTTGCATTTTTCGCCAGCGCAGGTTGAGCGCTGGCGCCATTCATGTCCAAGGCAGGTATTTCCGAAGCATTCGCCGTGCGTTGCGTGCAAGCGTCGGGGCGGGCAGAGGTGCAGCGAAAAGAAGCGGGTAAGCAGGTGAAACACCGCACTTGTCGTTTTTTTTCAGTCTTCTCTACACAGCGCTGGTGGCGATTCCAGGCAATTCGGTAAACTGGCGAAAACCCCGTAGGACGGCCTCGCGTCCTGGAGAATTGCGAAGGTCAGGGACCGGCGAAGAGCCTGGTGCCGCTGGCCTGCCGCTTTTGGCGGCGTTCGCGACTATAGCAGCAATGATTAAGTGCTTCAATTCCATAAAAAATTGTTATGATCCCTTGATGACGACCAATACCCCTCCGACTTCCGGCGTTCAGCTGATCGAAGTCGCGCCGGAGCTTGCCGGCCAACGCATCGACAATTTCCTCATCACGGCGCTCAAGGGCGTGCCCAAGACCTTGGTCTACCGCATCCTGCGCAAGGGTGAGGTGCGGGTCAACAAAGGGCGCGTCAAGCCTGAATACAAGATTCAGGCTGGCGATATCGTACGGGTACCGCCCGTCCGCTTGCCTGAGCGTGACGCACCTGCGCCGGTTGCCCAGGGGCTGCTGCAGCGCCTTGAAGCGGCGATTGTCTACGAAGACAAGGCGCTCATCGTGATGAACAAGCCGGCCGGTATCGCTGTGCATGGCGGCAGTGGCCTGAGTTTCGGGGTGATCGAGGCGCTGCGTCAGCTGCGCCCGGATGCCAAGGAGCTTGAGCTGGTGCATCGCCTGGACCGCGATACATCCGGCCTGCTGATGATCGCCAAGAAGCGCAGCATGCTGCGCCACCTGCATGCTGCCCTGCGCGGCGATGGTGTCGACAAACGCTACATGGCGTTGGTGCGTGGCCACTGGCCGACCGCGAAGAAGCAGGTCAATGCGCCGTTGCTCAAAAGCAACCTGCGCTCTGGCGAGCGCATGGTCGAGGTCAACGAGGAGGGCAAGGAGGCGCTGACCCTGTTCCGCGTGCTGCGCCGTTTTGGCGAGTTCGCCACCATTGTCGAAGCGCGTCCGATCACCGGCCGTACCCACCAGATCCGCGTGCACACCTTGCATGCCGGGCACATGATCGCCGGCGACAGCAAGTACGGCGACGAAGATTTCAGTCGCGAGATTCGCGAGCTGGGTGGCAAGCGCCTGTTCCTGCATGCCTATGCCCTGACCGTGCCACTGCCTGATGGTGGCGAGCTCAAGCTGGAGGCGCCGGTGGATGAGGTGTGGGCCAAGACTGTAGAGCGTTTGAGTGCGTCCTGAGTGATGAAAAAGTCTTATGAGCTGCTGATCTTCGACTGGGACGGCACCCTGGCCGATTCCATTGGCCGCATCGTCGAGGCCATGAATGCTGCCGCCGAGCGCGCCGGTGAGGCGCCGAGTCACGATGATGCGGTCAAGGGCATTATCGGCCTGGCCCTGGGCGAGGCGATCCATACGCTGTATCCGCATCTGACGCCCGGGCAGCTCGAGCGTTTTCGGCAGCACTATGCCGACATCTACACGGCGCTTGATCAAAAGCCATCGCCGTTGTTCGAAGGTGTGGTCGAGTCGCTGGATGCCTTCCGTGCCGAGGGTTACCGCTTGGCGGTAGCGACTGGCAAGGCGCGTCGAGGCCTGGACCGGGTGCTCAAGGCCAATGGTTGGGAGCAGTTCTTCGATATCACCCGCGCCGCTGACGAGACCCGTGGCAAGCCACACCCGCTGATGCTCGAGGAGATTCTCGGCCATTGCGGTGTCGAGCCTGGGCGCGCGTTGATGGTCGGTGACTCGGCGTTTGACCTGCAAATGGCCAGCAATGCGGGCATGCACTCGGTGGCTGTCGGCTATGGTGCGATGTCGCTGCAGGCGCTGGCCGAGTTCGGCCCGCAGGTGTGCATCAATCATTTCTCCCAGTTGCGTGAGTGGCTGGTCGGTTCCGCGTAATTTCACTTCCAAGGCAGGTGAGCATGGCAGACGAATGGAAAGCCCCTGAGTCCGAACCCGAGGAGCGCGAAGAGCGCAAGAGCTGGAGGCTGTTGGAGAAGACCCTGCTGGCGAGTGTGCAGGAGCAGCGCCGGGCACGGCGCTGGGGGATTTTCTTCAAGCTGCTGACCTTCGTTTACCTGTTCGGCATGCTGGTCTTGTTCACGCCGTTGATGGACATGGACAAGGCCGCCTCGCGTAGCGCCAGCCACACGGCGTTGATCGAGGTGCGCGGCGTGATTGCCGATCAGGAGGCCGCCAGTGCCGACAACCTCGTCAAGAGCCTGCGTGAGGCGTTCAAGGATGCCAAGACCAAGGCCGTGGTGCTGCGAATCAACAGCCCGGGTGGCAGCCCGGTGCAGGCGGGCTATGTCTATGACGAGATTCGCCGGCTGCGTGCCGAGTACCCGGCGATCAAGCTGTATGCAGTGATCACCGATCTGGGTGCTTCCGGTGCCTATTACATCGCCAGTGCGGCGGATGAGATCTATGCCGACAAGGCCAGCCTGGTTGGCTCCATCGGGGTGACGGCGGCGGGTTACGGGTTTGTCGGTTCGATGGAGAAGCTGGGGGTCGAGCGGCGCACCTATACCGCAGGTGAGCACAAGGCCTTCCTTGATCCGTTCTCGCCAGAGAAGCCTGATGAGCGGGCGTTCTGGCAGGGCGTGCTGAATACCACGCACCAGCAGTTCATCGCCATGGTCAAGCAGGGGCGGGGTGATCGGCTGAAGGACAAGGAGCACCCGGAGCTGTTCAGTGGCCTGATCTGGTCGGGCGAGCAGGCCAAGGCGCTTGGCTTGGTGGATGGCCTGGGCAGTGCCAGCTATGTGGCGCGGGAGATTGTCGGCGAGAAGGAATTGGTGGATTTCACGGTTCAGGAATCGCCGTTTGACCGGTTCTCCAAGCGGATCGGTGCCAGTGTGGCGGAGCACCTGGCCATGTACATGGGGTTCCAGGGGCCTGCTTTGCGCTGAGGGTTGGCCGTTGGTTGTGCGGCACCCCTTTGCAATACCCATGGAGGTCGAGCACCGCTCGGTCTCCATGGGTGCTAAAAATGCGGGATCGAACTACGGAACCACCACCCCTTCCTTGGTCAGCATGTCTACCAGCCGAATCAGCGGCAACCCGACCAGGCTGGTCGCATCGCACCCGTGCGTGCTTTGAAACAAACTCACCCCCAGCCCTTCGGCCTTGAAGCTCCCTGCGCAATCCAGCGGCTGTTCCGCCGCCACGTAGCGCTCCACGCGCTCTCGGCTCAGTTCCCGCATCGTCACCGTAAACGGCACGCAATCGACCTGGCATTGCCCTGTAGCGCTATTGAGTAGCGCCAGCCCGGTCAGGAAGGTGACCTGCTGCCCGCTGGCCTCCAGCAGTTGCTCGCAGGCCCGCTCGAAGCTCAAGGGCTTGCCAAGGATCTGTTCGCCCAGCACGGCCACCTGGTCCGAGCCGATGATCAGGTGCCCGGGGTGGCTGCCCGCCAGTGCCTCGGCCTTTTGCCTGGCCAGGCGCCGTACCAGCTCCACGGCAGGCTCGTCACCCAGGCGCTGCTCGTCTATATCGGGGCTTTCCCAGGTGAAGGGCAGGCGCAGGCGGGCGAGCAGTTCGCGTCTGTAAGGTGAACTGGAAGCCAGTAATAAGGGCAGCATGGTAGACTCCTGATCTGTTGTACTCATCCTATCACGCGATTTGCCGCCGAATTTCCTTTGACAGGGGCGGGGGCCATCCCTAGAATGCTGCGCCTATGTTGAATGACCCGATTCCACCTCACGTTGACCCGCGCAAATTAGCCGATCGTGGCGTAACCCTTAACGGTTCGCTGCAACTCGCTGATTTGGAAAGACTCTGCGACCCGCTTTCCGACAATGTCGGTACGGTGCAGGCGAAATTAAATTTTGAACGAGATGAACAGCACGTGGTGGTTATCCACAGCGAGCTTGACGTCGAGGTCAAGATGGTTTGCCAGCGTTGTCTTGAGCTGGTCACCCTGCCGATCCACAGCGAATGTACTTACGCCGTGGTAAAGGAGGGTGCGAATACCCAGTCGTTGCCGAAAGGCTATGACGTGCTGGAACTGGGCGAAGATCCATTGGATCTGCAGGCGTTTATCGAGGAGGAGCTTCTGCTCGCCTTGCCAATCGTGCCTGCTCATCATCCGGAAGAATGCCAGCAGCCGGCGGGCGCAGACGAGCCCGATTCGAGCAAGGACGAGGTATCGCGGTCCAACCCGTTCAGTGTTTTGGCGCAGTTAAAGCGTGACCCAAACGTTTAGGAGTTAATCAATTATGGCTGTTCAGCAGAACAAAAAATCCCGCTCTGCCCGTGACATGCGCCGTTCGCACGACGCCCTGTCGGAAAACGCGCTGTCGGTAGAGAAGACCACCGGTGAAATTCACCTGCGCCACCACGTATCGCCAGAAGGCGTATACCGTGGTCGCAAAGTGATCGACAAGGGCGCTGACGAGTAATCCTTGTCCGCTCAGATCATCGCGATCGACGCAATGGGCGGGGACTTCGGTCCCCGCAGCATTGTCCAGGCTAGCATTGCCTGCCTTTCGGCTACCCCCTCGCTGCACCTGACCCTCGTCGGTCAACCCTCCCTCCTTGAAGATCTTGTCAGCGGCCTTGCAGCTGCGGATCGCGCGCGCCTGCAGATTGTCGCGGCAAGCGAGGTGATCGGTATGGACGAGCGGCCTTCACAGGCGTTGCGCGGCAAGCCGGACTCGTCGATGCGCATTGCGCTCGAACTGGTGCGTGACGGCAAGGCCCAGGCCTGCGTGAGTGCCGGAAATACCGGGGCGCTGATGGCGTTGTCGCGTTTCGTGCTCAAAACCCTGCCGGGTATCGATCGGCCCGCCATGGTGGCGGCGATCCCGACCCAGGCGGGGTACTGCCAGTTGCTCGACCTGGGCGCCAATGTCGATTGCAGTGCCGAGAACCTTTACCAGTTCGCCGTAATGGGCTCGGTGGCCGCCCAGGCGCTGGGCGTTCATCGCCCACGCGTGGCGCTGCTGAACATCGGCACCGAGGACATCAAGGGCAACCAGCAGGTCAAGCTGGCGGCCACGTTGCTGCAGAACGCCCGCGGCCTCAACTATGTCGGTTTCGTCGAAGGTGATGGCCTGTACCGTGGCGAGGCGGATGTGGTGGTGTGCGACGGCTTTGTCGGCAACATCCTGCTCAAATCCAGCGAAGGCCTGGCGACGATGATCGGTGCGCGCATCGAGGCGTTGTTCAAGGGCGGTGTGCTGGCCCGTGCTGCCGGCGCCTTGGCCATGCCATTGCTCAAGCGCCTGCAGGCCGACCTGGCGCCGGCGCGGCACAATGGTGCAAGCTTTCTGGGGTTGCAGGGTATCGTCATCAAAAGCCATGGCTCGGCGGGCGTGCAAGGGTTTCAGAGCGCCATTCAGCGCGCGTTGATCGAGATCCAGGAAAACCTGCCGCAGCGGCTGCATGGTCGCCTTGAAGACCTGTTGCCTTAGGCATTTCGCCGATGAAGTGCTTAAATGTGACCGCTTGGTCCGCGTATCCATCCAAGTTTTCAGATTCCGCGCCAGGCTAACGCCCGGCGTACCCTATCCGACGACAAGATCATAAGGGCTTGTTCAATGTCTGCATCCCTCGCATTCGTCTTTCCTGGTCAAGGTTCCCAGTCGCTGGGCATGCTCGCCGAACTCGGCGCCCAGAAGCCGGTGATCGTCGAAACCTTCAAGGAAGCTTCCGAAGCTTTGGGCTACGACCTGTGGAAGCTGGTCCAGGAAGGTCCGGAAGAGCAACTCAACCAAACCGACAAGACCCAGCCGGCCATCCTTACCGCCTCTATCGCCTTGTGGCGCCTGTGGCTTGAAGAGGGCGGCGCAAAGCCTGCGTTCGTTGCAGGCCATAGCCTGGGTGAGTACAGCGCGTTGGTCGCCGCTGGCAGCCTGTCGCTGAAAGACGCGGTCAAGCTGGTCAAGCGTCGTGGTGAACTGATGCAGGAGGCTGTGCCGGCCGGTCACGGCGCCATGGCCGCGATTCTTGGCCTGGGCGACGATGAAGTGAAGGCCATTTGCGTCGAAGCGGCCGAAGATGAAGTGGTCAGTGCAGTGAACTTCAACTCTCCGGGCCAGGTAGTCATTGCCGGCAACGTTGCGGCGGTGAACCGTGCCATCGAGTTGTGCAAGGCCAAAGGCGCCAAGCGTGCCTTGCCGCTGCCTGTCAGCGTGCCATCGCACTGCGCCCTGATGAAGCCGGCCGCCGACCGTTTTGCCGAGTCGGTCAACGCCATCGAGTGGAAGGCCCCGCAGATCCCGGTAGTGCAGAACGTCACCGCCGCCGTCGCCGCCGACCTCGATGCGCTCAAGCACGACCTGCTGGCGCAGCTTTACCAGCCCGTGCGCTGGGTCGAATGCGTACAGACCCTGGCCGCCAATGGCGCTGTCAATCTTGTTGAATGCGGCCCAGGCAAAGTCCTTGCCGGCCTCAACAAGCGTTGCGCCGACGGCGTGACCACCTACAACCTCAATACCCCTGACGCCGTCGCCGCCACCCGTGCGGCGCTGGCCTGAATTGGAGAAACTTGCATGAGCCTGCAAGGTAAAGTTGCACTGGTCACCGGCGCCAGCCGTGGCATTGGCCAGGCCATCGCCCTCGAACTGGGCCGCCAGGGCGCGACCGTGATCGGCACCGCCACATCGGCCTCCGGTGCCGAGCGCATCGGCGCTACCCTGAAAGAGCACGGCATCACCGGTACCGGCATGGAGCTGAACGTGACCAGCGCCGAGTCCGTCGAAGCGGTGCTGGGCGCCATCACCGCGCAGTTCGGTGCACCGGCCATCCTGGTCAACAACGCAGGTATCACGCGCGACAACCTCATGCTGCGCATGAAGGACGACGAGTGGTTCGACGTGATCGACACCAACCTTAACAGCCTCTACCGTCTGTCCAAGGGCGTGCTTCGCGGCATGACCAAGGCGCGTTGGGGTCGTATCATCAGCATCGGCTCGGTCGTCGGTGCCATGGGTAACGCCGGTCAGGCCAACTATGCCGCCGCCAAGGCTGGCCTGGAAGGCTTCAGCCGCGCCCTGGCGCGTGAAGTGGGCTCGCGAGGCATCACCGTCAACTCGGTGACCCCAGGCTTCATCGACACCGACATGACCCGTGAGCTGCCAGAAGCGCAGCGCGAAGCCCTGCAGACCCAGATTCCGCTGGGCCGCCTGGGCCAGGCCGAGGAAATCGCCAAGGTGGTTTCCTTCCTGGCGTCCGACGGCGCAGCCTATGTGACCGGTGCTACCGTGCCGGTCAACGGCGGGATGTACATGTAAAACTGCAACTCAATGTGACGGATTTCGTAAAAAAAGAGTCATACTGCGAGCCTAAAATCCGTTATAAAGCTGCAACCAGATTCCAGGCAGAGGGTCGGGTGACTAATTCGAAGGTGCGTTTAGCTTGAAAAGCGAACGTCTTTCTATAAAATTGGTCACCGGCCAGCTGCCTGACATATGTCCATTAGGAGTGAAAACTAGGTATGAGCACCATCGAAGAACGCGTCAAGAAAATCGTCGCCGAGCAACTGGGCGTCAAAGAAGAAGAAGTGACTAATACCAAGTCCTTCGTCGATGACCTGGGTGCCGATTCGCTTGACACCGTTGAACTGGTGATGGCTCTGGAAGAGGAATTCGAGACCGAAATCCCTGACGAAGAAGCCGAGAAGATCACTACCGTTCAAGCTGCTATCGACTACGTCCAAGCCCACTCGGCCTAAGACGCTACAGTCGACGTTTCTTGTCGGGGAAAACCGCACTGCCTTCGCCGGCGTGCGGTTTTTTCTTTGCGAGCGCCTCGCATTTCCCAGGCGGCTTCGTTCACCGCGCACCAAGAGCCTGTTGCCATTGCATTCCTGCGCTTGAATGTAATCGCAAGAGACTCTGTTATTAGAAAAGGAGAGTACTGTGTCGCGTAGACGCGTCGTGGTCACCGGTATGGGTATGCTGTCACCACTGGGTACCGATGTACCGAGTACCTGGCAGGGCATTCTGGCTGGCCGCAGTGGCATCGGTCCGATCGAACATACGGATCTGGCTGCCTACTCCACCCGTTTCGGCGGCTCGGTGAAAGGCTTCGAGGTCGAGCAGTACCTGTCGGCCAAAGAGGCCCGCAAGCTTGACCTGTTCATCCAGTACGGCCTGGCGGCCGGTTTCCAGGCGGTGCGTAATGCCGGCCTGGAAGTGACCGACGCCAACCGCGAGCGTATTGGCGTGGCCATGGGCTCGGGCATCGGCGGCTTGACCAACATCGAAGAAACCAGCCGGACCTTGCATGAGCAAGGCCCGCGGCGCATTTCGCCGTTCTTCGTGCCGGGTTCGATCATCAACATGATCTCCGGCTTCCTGTCGATCCACCTGGGGCTGCAGGGGCCGAACTACGCCATTGCCACCGCCTGCACTACGGGCACCCACTGCATCGGCATGGCCGCACGCAACATCGCCTACGGTGAAGCCGATGTGATGATCGCCGGTGGCGCCGAGATGGCCGCTTGTGGCCTGGGCATGGGCGGCTTCGGTGCCTCGCGCGCGCTGTCGACCCGTAACGATGAGCCAAGCCGTGCCAGCCGTCCTTGGGACAAAGGCCGTGACGGCTTTGTGCTGTCCGACGGTGCTGGTGCGCTGGTTCTCGAAGAGCTTGAGCACGCCAAGGCCCGTGGTGCGACCATCTATGCCGAGCTGGTTGGTTTCGGCATGAGCGGCGACGCCTACCACATGACCTCGCCACCCGATTCCGGTGAAGGTGCTGCCCGTTGCATGGCCAATGCCCTGCGCGACGCCGGCATCCAGCCTGAAGAGGTCAGCTACATCAACGCCCATGGCACCTCGACCCCGGCGGGCGATGTGGCCGAAGTGGCTGCGATCAAGCGTGTGTTCGGCGAGCATGCCTACAAGCTCGCGGTCAGCTCGACCAAGTCGATGACTGGCCACCTGCTGGGTGCTGCGGGCGCGGTGGAAGCGATCTTCAGCGTACTGGCAATCAACAGCCAGATGGCGCCGCCGACCATCAACCTGGATGAGCCGGACGAGGGCTGTGACCTCGACTTCGTGCCGCACCAGGCGCGCAGCATGCCGATCGACGTGGTGCTGTCCAACTCGTTTGGCTTTGGTGGCACCAACGGCTCGCTGGTGTTCCGCCGGTTCGCTGGTTGATGCACAGCTGGCTCGACGGCCAGCCGGCGGATGCAGTCAATCTGCAGAACCGCGGCCTGGCCTACGGCGATGGTCTGTTCGAGACCATCGCCGTGCGAGGCGGCCGGCCGAGCTTGCTGGCCGGCCATCTTGCACGCCTGGCGCTGGGATGCCAGCGCCTGGCCATCGACGTCGACCTGGCGTTGATCGAAGACGAGATACGGCGTTACGCCAACCAGCTAGGTGATGGCGTTGCCAAACTCATCCTTACCCGTGGCGACAGCCAGCGCGGCTATGCCCCGGTTGCCGGTGCGGCGCCACGGCGCATCCTTCAGGGTGGCCCGCTGCCCAGCTATCCTGTCGAACATGCCGAACTCGGTGTGCAATTGTTCCCTTGCCAGACCCGGCTTGGGGAACAACCGCTGCTGGCCGGCCTCAAACACCTCAATCGCCTGGAGCAGGTGCTGGCGCGTGCCGAATGGCAGGGCGGCGAGCATGCCGAAGGCCTGATGCGTGATGGGCAGGGCAGGGTAGTCGAAGGGGTGTATAGCAATTTGTTTCTGGTGCGTGACGGTGTGCTGCTGACCGCAGACCTCAGCCGCTGCGGCGTCGCCGGCGTGATGCGCGCCGCGTTGTTGCAGCAGGCCCAGGCAATGGCCATCCCCGTACAGGTCCGCGACCTGGCATTCGATGAACTGGAGCAGGCGGATGAGGTATTCGTGTGCAACAGTGTCTATGGTGTCTGGCCTGTGAGGGGTTTTGCCGCGCTGAACTGGTCGCCGGGCCCACTCACCCGTAAACTGCAGGCCGTTGCCCGTACGTTACTGGATACCTGAATTCGTGAGACGCAAATTCCTGCTGCTGCTGGAAATGGGGTTGATCCTGGCCGGCCTGGCTTTGGGCTGGTCGGCCTGGAAGGTCAACTCGGTCCTGGAGCAGCCCTTGCACGTGACGCAGGAGCGCCTGCTCGACGTGCCCAATGGCACCAACCCCAACCGCATGTTCTACCGCATGCAGAACGATGGGCTGCTCGATGACGCCTTCTGGTTGCGGCTTTACTGGCGCTTCAACATGGCGGGTACGCCCTTGCACACCGGTGAGTACCGCCTGACCCCAGGCATGACGGTCGAGCAGCTGTTCGACGCGTGGCGCCGTGCCGATGTGGTGCAGTACAACCTCACCCTGGTCGAAGGCTGGACCTTCCGCCAAGTGCGCTCGGCAGTTGCCAAGCACGAAAAGATCAAGCACACGCTGGACGGCCTGACGGACGCCGAGGTGATGGACAAGCTTGGCCACACCGGCGTGTTTCCCGAGGGCCGCTTCTTCCCGGATACCTATCGCTTCGTGCGCGGCATGAGCGACATCGAGTTGTTGCAACAGGCCTACATGCGCCTGGACGAAGTGCTGGCCAAGGAATGGGCGGAGCGCACCACTGACCTGCCGTATCGCGACCCGTACCAAGCGCTGATCATGGCCTCGCTGGTGGAGAAGGAAACCGGCATCCCTCAAGAGCGCGGGCAGATAGCTGGCGTGTTCGTACGGCGCCTGCGCCTGGGCATGATGCTGCAGACCGACCCGACCGTGATCTATGGCATGGGCGAGCGCTACAACGGCAGAATTACCCGTGCCGACCTGCGCGAGCCGACGCCCTACAACACCTACACCATGACCGGCTTGCCGCCGACGCCGATCGCCATGGTCGGGCGCGAGGCTATTCACGCTGCGCTCAATCCGGCCACTGGCACCAGCCTGTACTTCGTTGCCCGTGGCGATGGCAGCCACGTGTTCTCCGACGACCTGGACGACCACAATTCGGCGGTGCGCGAGTTCCAGCTCAAGCGGCGTGCGGATTACCGGTCGAGCCCGGCGCCGCAGGCCCAGCCGGGTGCCAGCGAGGCCACCGAGCCCACCGAGCCCGATGCGCCCGCAGCGGACCAGCCGTCTGCGCAGCCTGAGCCCGACGCGGCCCCCGCGCAGCAATCGGCCCCGGCCGGCGACCCCGCAGCGGCCGATGCGCCGACGCCCGAAGAACAACCTTAAGGACTGCCTGTGAGCGGCTTGTTTATTACCCTGGAAGGCCCCGAAGGCGCGGGCAAGAGCACCAACCGCGAATACCTGGCGGCGCGCCTGCGCGAACATGGCCTGGATGTGCTGCTGACCCGCGAACCGGGCGGTACACCGCTGGCCGAAAAGGTGCGCGAGTTGTTGCTGGCACCAAGCGATGAAAGCATGGCGGCGGATACCGAGCTGCTGCTGGTATTCGCTGCGCGCGCCCAGCACCTGGCGCAGGTGATCCGGCCTGCCCTGGCCCGGGGGGCGGTGGTGCTGTGTGACCGGTTTACCGATGCTACCTACGCTTATCAGGGCGGGGGCCGGGGGTTGTCCGTCGAGCGCATCGCCACACTGGAGCAGTTCGTCCAAGGCGACCTGCGCCCAGACCTGACCCTGGTCTTCGACCTGCCGGTCGAAGTCGGCCTTGCCCGTGCTGCCGCACGTGGCCGCCTGGACCGTTTCGAGCAGGAAGGCCAGGCATTCTTCGAGGCGGTGCGCCAAGCCTACCTGCAGCGTGCCCATCGCGCGCCGCAGCGTTATAGCCTGCTGGATGCCGCGCAGCCCCTGGAGGCCGTGCAGCGCGCCATCGACGCACTGCTGCCGGGTATCCTGGAGCGTTGCCGTGGCTGAGGCCTACCCCTGGCAGCAAGCCATCTGGCAGCAGCTGGCCGGTCGCAGCCAGCACGCACACGCCTACTTGCTGCATGGGCCGCAAGGTATCGGCAAGCGAGCCCTGGCCGAGCGCCTGATGGCGCGTTTGTTGTGTCAGCACCCTCAGGGGCTGGATGCCTGCGGCACCTGCAAGTCCTGCCTGTTGCTCAAGGCCGGCAGCCACCCGGACAACTACGTACTGGAGCCGGAGGAGGCCGACAAGCCGATCAAGGTCGATCAGGTGCGCGACTTGGTGGCCTTTGTGGTGCAGACTGCGCAGCTGGGGGGGCGCAAGGTCGTGTTGATCGAGCCGGTCGAGGCGATGAACGTCAATGCGTCCAATGCGTTGCTCAAAAGCCTTGAAGAACCTTCGGGCGATACCGTCCTGCTGTTGGTTACCCATCAGCCCAGCCGCCTGCTGCCGACCATCAAGAGCCGCTGCCAGCAGGTCGTCTGCCCGCAGCCCAGCCTGGCCCAGAGCCAAGCCTGGCTGGCCAATGCGCTGGCCGACAGCGATGAAACCGAGCGCGATGAGCTGCTGACCCTGGCCGCAGGTTCGCCGTTGAGGGCGGTCAGCCTGCAGGCACAGGGTGTACGTGAACAGCGCGCGCTGGTCACCGATGGGGTGAAAAAACTGCTCAAGCAGCAACAGTCCCCCAGCCAGCTGGCCGATGCCTGGAGTGGCGTGCCGCTGTTGCTGCTGTTCGACTGGTTCTGTGAGTGGTCGCACCTGATCCTGCGCTATCAGTTGACCCAGGACGAAGAAGGGTTAGGCTTGGCCGATATGCGCAAGGTCGTGCAGTACCTGGCGCAAAAGAGCCGACAGGCGAAGGTGTTGCAGGTTCAGGCGTGGGTCCTGGAGCAGCGCCAGAAGGTGCTGGGCAAAGCCAACCTCAATCGCGCCCTGCTGCTCGAAGCGCTGCTGGCTCACTGGCAGCAGTTGCCCGGCGCCCGCTGACTTTCCCTTTTATTCATGTGTGCCGTTATCCCATGCTCGTAGATTCCCATTGCCACCTTGACCGTCTTGACCTGAGTGCCCACCAGGGCTCGCTCGATGCTGCCCTGCAGGCTGCGCGCGAACGCGGGGTCGGGCATTTTCTGTGCATTGGCGTCAGTGCCGACAACGCCGGGGCGGTCAAGGCCCTGAGTGAACAGTACGCCGATGTCGACTGCTCGGTGGGGGTGCATCCACTGGACCTGGCGCCGGGCGAGACCCCTGCGCTGGAGTGGCTGTTGCGTGAGTTGGCGCACCCGCATGTTGTGGCGATCGGCGAAACCGGCCTGGACTACCACTACGAGCCGGAAGCGGCCGAGTTGCAGCAGGCATCGTTTCGCCTGCACCTGGAGGCCTCGCGCCAGACCGGCAAACCGGTGATCGTGCATACCCGTGCAGCGCGGGCCGATACCCTCGCGCTGCTGCGCGAGGCTAACCTGCCTCAGGCCGGTGTGCTGCACTGCTTCACGGAAGACTGGGATATGGCCAAGGCGGCACTGGACCTGGGCTATTACATTTCGTTGTCGGGCATCGTCACCTTCCGCAATGCTGACGCGTTGCGTGAGGTGGCACGCCAAGTGCCGGTCGACCGGCTGCTGGTGGAAACGGATTCGCCTTACCTGGCGCCGATTCCGTATCGGGGCAAGCCGAACCTGCCGCAGTACGTGCGCGAAGTGGCCGAGTATGTCGCCTCGTTGCGTGGGGCCAGTTATGAGCAGTTGGCGGAGCAGACCACGGCGAACTTCAAGCGCTTGTTCCCCTTGGCACGTGTGGTCTGAGGGCACCCCTTCAAACAGGCAAAAAAAACCCGGGTTCTGGGGGAGGGAATCCGGGTTAAGACCATTAGGAGTAAAACAAAGGTACGCGGTCCCTGAGCACCTTTATCGGCGCGCCACTTGGGGGGGATGCGCCGCGCCAACAGTTCAAGTATTGGTCAGGTTTGGCACAGTGCCAGTCCCTATTGGTCGTTTTTTAAACAGATTTGGAATACGCCCGGTATCCATCCCCGCTCTCAATGCATGGCCAGCCGGCGAACCTGCTGCACAGCTTCGTCAATTAGCTGCTCGCTGGTATAGAAATGCGGTGAAAATCGCACGCCAGCGCCCCTTAGGGCACAAATTGTGCGCTCAGCCATCAATGCCTTTTGAATCTGCACGCTATCCTGCCCTTTGATACTGAATGTGACGATGCCCGCCCGTCTGTCGGGATCAGCGGGTGTCTGCAGCAAAACGCCAGGCACCGCGGCCAAGCCTTGATATAACTGCGCCACGCGCTGCTGCAAGCGCTGCGCTACCGTGCTGATCCCGACCTCCTCCAGCAGCGAAAGGCTCGCCTCCAGTGCGCAGGCACCGAGCATGTTCGGGCTACCACATTCAAAACGCCGCGCGCTACGCGCCGGCTGCCATTGGCGCCGCTCGAAATCGCCCAGGTGCTCCAGCATGTGCCAGCCATACGCATTGAGCTCAAGCTGCGGGCGTATTTCGGCGCGGCAATAGAACAGCCCCAACCCCTCGGGTCCGAGCATCCACTTGTGGCCATCGGCCATGGCGAAATCGCATTGAAAGCGCTGCACGTCGAAGGGCAGGGCGCCGACCTGCTGGATGGCGTCGACGCAGAACAGCACATTGCGTACCCGACAACCCTCACCCAGGCGCGCCAGGTCAAGGCGCAGGCCGCTGCCGAATTGCACGGCGCTGATCGCCAGCAAGCGGGTGCGTGGCCCGCAGGCCGCCAGCAACGTGGCCTCGGGGTCGGGCCCTGCCAGGCTGGCCTGGATCACCTGCACGCCACGGTCGGCCAGGGCTTCCCATACGACTCGGTTGGAGGGGAATTCCTCGTCGCTGATCACCACCTGGTCGCCGTGCGCCCAGTCCAAGCCAAAAGCGACCAGTGACAGCCCTTCGGAAGTGTTCTTCACCAGGGCGATGTCGCCGGGCGAGGGGGCGTGGATCAGCCGCGCCAGCCGCTCGCGCAGGCGCCGCTCGGTCGCCAGCCAGGTCGGGTACTCGCTGGCACCCAGGCAAACGTTGTCGCGGGCAAAGCGTGCCACCGCCTCGGCAGCCCGGCGTGGCCAGGGGGCGATGGCCGCGTGGTTCAGGTAGCGCAGCCCCGGGGCTTGATCGAACTCATCGTGAAACATAGACATGGTTGGATGATCCGTGCAATTTCCCGCAAGTTAGGCATAATAAACCGCTTCGATCGTCAACCAGTCCTTCCTATGCAGAAAGAACCTCGTAAGGTCCGTGAGTTTCGCCGTCGCGAACAGGAAATCCTCGATACGGCGCTCAAGCTGTTTCTCGAACAGGGTGAAGACAGCGTCACCGTCGAGATGATCGCCGACGCCGTGGGTATCGGCAAAGGCACGATCTACAAGCACTTCAAGTCCAAGGCGGAGATCTACCTGCGCCTGATGCTCGACTACGAGCGCGATTTGAACGAGCTGTTGCATTCGGCCGACGTTGACCGTGACAAGGAAGCCCTGTCGCGCGCCTACTTCGAGTTCCGCATGCGCGATCCGCAGCGCTACCGGCTGTTCGACCGCCTGGAAGAAAAGGTGGTCAAGGGCAATCAAGTGCCGGAGATGGTCGAGCAGCTGCACAGCATCCGCGCCTCCAACTTCGATCGCCTGACCCAGCTGATCAAGGGCCGTATCAGCGAAGGCAAGCTCGAAGACGTACCGCCGTACTTCCACTATTGCGCGGCCTGGGCCTTGGTGCATGGCGCCGTGGCGCTGTACCACTCGCCGTTCTGGAGCAACGTGCTCGAAGATCAGGAAGGTTTCTTCCAGTTCCTCATGGACATCGGCGTACGCATGGGTAACAAGCGCAAACGCGACCCAGAACCCGCCAACTGACAGAGCAGGGCCGCTGCGGGGCCCTTGCAGTTGACCCGGCATGAACAAGGGGCTTGCAAAAACCTGATTTATGAGTCAGGTTTTGCCAGCCCCGCTTCATCCATGCCGGAGTCATCCATGATTGTCGATCGTCAAGGCAGGCGCTTTCGCAACCTGCGTGTCAGCCTGACGGCTGCCTGTAACTATGCCTGTACCTACTGCGTGCCCGATGGCAAGCGCCTGGTGGCGGCCCAGCACGAGTTGCCTGCCGAGGCGCTGGCGCGGGGCGTTGCCTACCTGATTGAAGCCGCTGGCATCGAGCGTTTGCGCATTACCGGTGGCGAGCCGTTGGTCAGCCCTAGGCTGGACGATTTTCTGGCTGCCGTGGCCAAGCTCCCCCTCGACGATATCTCGCTGACCACCAACGGCCAGTTGCTTGCGCGCAAGTTGCCACAGATACGCGCAGCAGGCATCCGCCGCCTGAATGTTTCCCTCGATACCCTGGACCCACTGGCCTTTCGCCGCATCGCCCGCGGTGGCGACCTTGCCAGCGTGCTGACGGGCATGCAACAAGCCAGCGCGCAGGGTATGCAGATCAAGGTGAACATGGTGCCGATGCGCGGCCAGAACCTCGACCAGGTTCTGCCGATGCTCGATTACTGCCTGGCGCGGGGGTTTGAGCTGCGCTTCATCGAGCTCATGCGCATGGGCCATCTGGCCAATGACCGCAATGCTTTCCTGCAGCAGTTCGTTGGCCTTGACCACTTGCTCGGGCTGATCGGCGCCGAGCATGCCTACGAGCAGGTGGACGCGGCGGTGGATGCCACTGCCCTGCGCTACCAGGTCCCCGGTAAAGGCCATTTCGGTGTGATCGCCAACGAGAGCGTGCCGTTCTGCCGGAGTTGTTCGCGGCTGCGTTTGTCATCCACCGGTTGGCTGCATGGCTGCTTGTCGTCGAGCAATCGCCACTTTGTCGGCGACCTGTTGGAAAAGCCGCGTCATCAAGCGCTTCCCGCCTTGCAGCGGCTGCTGGTTAAGGCCTTGGCAGACAAGCAGGATGTGGCGTTTTCCGGGGGGGTGACAGTGATGAAGGTGATCGGCGGCTGAGTCTGGCGCAAAAGCTGCATCCGCCGGCTATTCGCCGGTTTTTCGTCGCCGGCCACTGGAGGAAAGATGCGTAGCCTGGTCTTGCTGCTGGCGCTGATGGCGTTGGGCGGCTGCATGAATGTCAGCGATATGGGCGAGGGCGTCCGTTACCACATGAGCGATGCCGGTCTGCTCGACCACAGCGATACCCGCCGGACCCTGTCGATCCGCCTGCAGCCCGACTCGTTCATTTTCATTGGCCAGGGCGCGTTCATGCCCCCCGGTAAAGGCCCGTTGCCGCGGCAAAATGTGGTGGCCGACGAGGCGTTCAAGAGTTTCGTCGAGTATTTCCCGCTGGTGCGCCGCGCCCAAGGCCCGCTTGGCCTGGAGGAAGCGATGGCCGAGGCGCGCTCGGTGGGCGCGGACTATGTGCTGTACACCCGTTTCGCGCGCACCGACGACCGTATCGGCAACGGTGACGAGTGGTATGACGAGCAGGCGGTCGACCGCCTGGGTTGGGATACCGGGGTCGTGCAGATGATGCTCATCGAAACCAATACCCGCTACCTGATCGACACGGCCCGCATCAAGAGCCGTGGCGGTTTGTTGACGTTCCACGACAACACGCCGGAAGATTTGCTTGCCGCGCCGATGCGCGAGTACGCTCGTAGCCTTCTGGGCATGAGCGAATGAGGCAAGTGTGATGAGCGATTCCGGCAAGGCCAATGATCTTCTGGCACAGATCCCCAAAGCAAAGGGGCTGCCGCCGGTGCATCTGTGGAACCCGGACTTTTGCGGCGACATCGACATGCGTATCGCCCGCGATGGCACCTGGTATTACCTAGGTACGCCAATCGGGCGCAAGCCGATGGTGCGGCTGTTTTCCACGATCATTCGCCGCGATGGTGATGACTACTTCCTGATCACACCGGTGGAGAAGGTCGGTATCCGTGTCGATGATGCGCCCTTTGTCGCGATTGCCCTGGAGGTGCTGGGCAGTGGTGAGCAACAGGTGCTGCGCTTTACCAGCAATGTCGATGACCAGGTCGAGGCGGGCCCGGCTAATCCGTTGCGGGTCGAGATCGATCCTGTTACCCAGGAGCCTTCACCCTATGTGCTGATGCGCAGCAACCTCGATGCGCTGATTCATCGCAATGTGTTTTACCAGCTGGTCGAGCTGGCGGTGCCGCGCATCATTGAGGGCGAGGAGTGGTTAGGGGTCTGGAGCCAGGGTGAGTTCTATCTGATCGGGCGTATCTGAGATCAGGGGCCGTAATAGGCCTCCTTGTTTTTCGCTGCATTGGCCATTTTCCCCAGGCACCACCGGGCCTAACCTGCTGGCAGTCGCCAATCAGGAGTAGCCCATGAAACCCTCATCTTTTGCCATTGCCTCGCTCATCAGCATTGGCCTGCTCGCCGGCCATATCCCCGCCTGGGCGCATGGCGATGCCCCCGATCAGGTCCAGGTACTGCAAGAAAAACTGCCCAGCAACGCCCCCGGTAAAAAGGCGGTGATGCTCACCGTCAGCTATGCCCCCGGCCAGGCGTCGCCCGCCCACCAGCACCCAGGCGCAGTCATGGCCTACGTATTGGAAGGTGCGGTGGTATCAAAGCTCAATGATGAGCAAGAAAAGACCTACAAGGCCGGCGAGTACTGGTACGAAGCGCCTGGGACCGTGCACAGCGTGTCGCGCAATGCCAGTAAAAGCCGGCCTGCCAAGCTCTTGGTGTGGAGCCTGGTGGATGAAGGCAAGCCTGTGACCGAGCCGCTGCAGCAGTAGCAGGCCCGGAAATGAAAAAACCTCCAGTGCTTGCGCAACTGGAGGTTTTCAGTGTTTGGCTCCGCGACCTGGACTCGAACCAGGGACCCAATGATTAACAGTCATTTGCTCTACCGACTGAGCTATCGCGGAATCTGCGTCCATCTTACTGATCACCAAGGGGAAGTCAAGCTGCCCCTCGGTAAACTAGAGCAGAATCAAACAGTTACAGCACTTCGACGATGGCCTTGGTGACCACGTGGATGTTGCTCTGGTTCAGTGCCGCTACCGCGATACGGCCAGTGTCCAGCGCATAGATGCCAAACTCGTTCTTCAGGCGCGCGACCTGCTCAACGGTCAGGCCCGAGTACGAGAACATGCCAACCTGGCGGCCGACGAAGCTGAAGTCGCGCTTGGCACCGTAAGTGGCCAACAGCTCGACCATCTGCTTGCGCATGCCGTGGATGCGCTGGCGCATTTCACCCAGCTCGTCTTCCCACATCTGACGCAGTTCATCGTTGTTGAGCACGGTGGCGACGATGGTCGCGCCATGGGTCGGCGGGTTGGAGTAGGTGGTGCGGATCACGCGCTTGACCTGCGACAGCACGCGGGTGCTTTCGTCCTTGGAGCCGGTCACGATCGACAGTGCGCCCACGCGCTCGCCATACAGCGAGAACGATTTGGAGAACGAGCTGGAGACGAAGAAGTCCAGGCCCGACTCGGCGAACAGGCGTACGGCGAAGGCGTCTTCGGCGATGCCGTCACCGAAGCCCTGGTAGGCCATGTCGAGGAATGGCACGTGGCCTTTGGCCTTGACCACTTCAAGGACGTTTTTCCAGTCGTCCAGGGTCAGGTCGACGCCGGTCGGGTTATGGCAGCAGGCGTGCAGGACGATGATCGAGCCGGACGGCAGGCTGTTCAGGTCTTCGAGCATGCCGGCGCGGTTGACGTCGTGGCTCGGGGCGTCGTAGTAGCGGTAGTTCTGTACCGGGAAACCTGCGGTCTCGAACAGCGCGCGGTGGTTTTCCCAGCTTGGGTCGCTGATGGCCACAACGGCGTTGGGCGACAGGCGCTTGAGGAAATCGGCGCCAATCTTCAGAGCACCGGTGCCGCCAACGGCTTGCACAGTGACGACACGGCCGGCGGCCAGCAGCGGCGACTCGGCGCCGAACAGCAGCTTTTGCACGGCCTGGTCATAGGTGGCGATGCCGTCGATCGGCAAATAGCCGCGCGAGGCATGCTGGGCAGCACGCTGGGTCTCGGCTTCGATCACGGCGCGCAGCAGCGGAATGCGGCCTTCCTCATTGCAGTAGACGCCCACGCCAAGGTTGACCTTGTCGGTACGTGGATCAGCGTTGAATGCTTCGTTGAGGCCCAGAATAGGGTCGCGGGGTGCCAGCTCGACAGCGGAAAACAGGCTCATTGTTACCTTGGCTCTGAATGGAGAGTGATAGGACGTACACGCTCCAGCCCGAATGCACTGAAGCGGTGCACAAACGGGGAGTCAGTATAGTGATACCGACCGGTCACTGCGACACTCTGGCACAGCTTTTCCAGGCATTTGCGCAAATATTTTTTGACCATTGGTCTATTTGCCGTGTCCACAGCAATAAGCGTTCACACCCGGGGCTTGAAACCGGCCCCGAATGGGCGCATTTGGGTATAGACTACTGGCTAAATTTACAGTTGCTGCAGCACCGCGAGGTCCCTCATGTCCGAGTTCCAGCTCGTCACCCGTTTCCAGCCGGCCGGCGATCAGCCCGAAGCCATTCGCCAGATGGTCGAAGGCATCGAGGCCGGGCTGTCGCACCAGACGCTGCTTGGGGTGACCGGCTCGGGCAAGACCTTCAGCATTGCCAACGTCATCCAGCAGGTGCAGCGCCCGACCCTGGTGCTGGCGCCTAACAAGACCCTGGCCGCGCAGTTGTATGGCGAGTTCAAGGCGTTTTTCCCGAACAACGCGGTCGAGTACTTCGTTTCCTACTACGACTACTACCAGCCCGAAGCCTATGTGCCGTCGTCCGACACCTTCATCGAGAAGGACGCGTCGATCAACGACCACATCGAGCAGATGCGCCTGTCGGCGACCAAGGCATTGCTCGAGCGGCGTGACGCGATCATCGTCACCACCGTGTCGTGCATCTATGGCCTGGGTAGCCCCGAAACCTACCTGAAAATGGTCCTGCACGTGGACCGCGGCGACAAGCTCGACCAGCGCGCCTTGCTGCGCCGCCTGGCCGACCTGCAGTACACCCGCAACGAGATGGATTTCGCCCGTGCCACCTTCCGCGTGCGGGGCGATGTGATCGACGTGTTCCCGGCCGAGTCCGACCTTGAAGCCATCCGTATCGAGTTGTTCGATGACGAGGTGGAGAACATCGCAGCTTTCGACCCGCTCACCGGTGAGGTCTTTCGCAAGCTGCCGCGTTTCACCTTCTACCCCAAGAGCCATTACGTCACCCCGCGCGAAACGCTGCTGGGTGCGGTCGAGGGCATCAAGGAGGAACTCAAGGACCGCCTCGAATACCTGCACAAGGGCAACAAACTGGTGGAAGCGCAGCGGCTGGAGCAGCGCACCCGTTTCGACCTGGAGATGATCCTCGAGCTGGGCTACTGCAACGGCATCGAAAACTACTCCCGCTATCTGTCCGGGCGCCCCTCGGGCGCACCGCCACCCACCCTCTACGATTACCTGCCAGCGGATGCGCTGCTGGTGATCGACGAATCGCACGTCAGCGTTCCCCAGGTCGGCGCCATGTACAAGGGCGACCGCTCGCGCAAGGAAACCCTGGTCGAGTACGGTTTTCGCCTGCCCTCGGCGCTGGACAACCGGCCCATGCGTTTCGATGAATGGGAGGCGGTCAGCCCGCAGACCATTTTCGTTTCGGCAACCCCCGGCCCTTATGAAGCGGAACATGCCGGGCGGGTGGTCGAGCAGGTGGTGCGGCCGACCGGTCTGGTCGACCCTCAGGTAGAAATCCGCCCGGCGCTGACCCAGGTCGATGACCTGTTGTCGGAGATCCGCAAGCGTGTCGATGCCGGCGAACGGGTGCTGGCGACCACGCTGACCAAACGCATGGCCGAAGACCTCGCCGATTACCTGGCCGATCACGACGTGCGGGTGCGCTACCTGCACTCGGACATCGACACCGTCGAACGGGTAGAAATCATCCGCGACCTGCGCCTGGGTACCTTCGATGTGCTGGTGGGCATCAACCTGCTGCGTGAGGGGTTGGACATGCCGGAAGTGTCGCTGGTGGCGATCCTCGATGCCGACAAGGAAGGCTTCCTGCGTTCCGAGCGGTCACTGATCCAGACCATCGGCCGGGCTGCGCGTAACCTCAATGGCCGGGCCATCCTCTACGCCGACCAGATGACTGGCTCGATGCAGCGGGCCATCGACGAGACCGAGCGGCGTCGGGAGAAACAGATTGCCTTCAACCTGGCCAACGGTATCGTGCCCAAGGGGGTGGTGAAGGACATCACCGATATCATGGAAGGTGCCACGGTGCCTGGCTCGCGCAGCAAAAAGCGCAAAGGCATGGCCAAGGCCGCGGAGGAGAGCGCCCGCTACGAGGCAGAGCTGCGCACGCCGGGCGAGATCACCAAGCGTATCAAGCAGCTGGAAGAGAAGATGATGCAGTTCGCCCGCGACCTGGAGTTCGAGGCAGCAGCGCAGTTGCGCGACGAGATTACCCAGTTGCGCGAGCGGCTGATTACCAGCTGATGCTTCGCCACCTGCACTGGCCTCTTCGCGGCTAATGCCGCGAAGAGGCCAGTGCAGCCAACGCCCATTCAGTGCGCTTCGCCAGCCTTCAACCCCTCCGGCAGCTTGCGCGTCAGCAACACCGCCACCATGCTCACCGCCAAGCCGATCCCGACAAAATGGAAGGCGTCGTTGTACGCCATGATCTGCGCCTGCTGATGGGTGATTTCACTGAGCTTGCCCAGCGCCGCCGTATCGCTGCCCAAGCGCTCCGCCAGCTGTGCCAGGCGCTCTGCCACCTGCGGATTGCTCGGCACCAGTGACTCGCGCAGGTAGTCGAAGTACACCTTGGTTCGTGCATCCAGCAAGGTGGCAAGCAGCGCGATGCCGATGGCGCCTCCCAGGTTGCGCAGGATGTTGAACAGGCTCGACGCCGACCCGGCATCCTGCTGCTGAATGTAAGCGGTGGCAATCAGCGAAATGGTCACCATGATCATCGGTTGCCCCAGTGCCCGAATGATCTGGATTTGATTGAACTGTGGCCCCGCAAAGTCCGGGTTGAGCACCCCCGAGCCAAAGCTGGCGGCGCCGAACAGGCAGAAGCCAATCGCGCAAAGTATCTTCGGCGAAATCACCTTCATCAGCAGGGGCACCAGCGGGATCAGAAACAGCTGCGGCACGCCCATCCACATGATCACTTCGCCAATCTGCAAGGCGTTGTAGCCCTGGATCTGCGCCAGGTACAGCGGCAACAAGTAGATCGAACCGTACAGCCCGACGCCCATGCCTAAGCTGGCGATGCTCGACAGGCCGAAATTGCGATTGCCCAGGATGCGCAGGTTGATCAAAGGGTGCGGCTTGGAAAACTGCAGGATCACAAAGGTAATCAGACTGATCAGCGCGACCGTGCCCAGGCTGACGATCAGGTTCGATTCCAGCCAATCCTTGCGATGGCCCTCCTCGAGGAAAACCTGCAGGCAGCCCAGGCCCACGCCGAGCGTGACGATGCCGGCATAGTCGGTGCTTTTCAGCAGTTCCCAGTGTGCTTCTTTCTTTTCCAGCCCATACAGCAGGCCCGCGATCATCACCAGGCCTGGCGGGATGTTGATGTAGAAGATGTACTCCCAGCCCCAGTTCTCGGTCAGCCAGCCCCCCAAGGTCGGGCCGATCGAAGGCGCGAAGGTGGCGGTCATGGCGAACATGGCCATGCCCTTGGCGCGGTGGTGCTCAGGCAGTTTGATCAGGGTAAGGGTGAACGCGAGAGGGATCAAGGCGCCGCCGGTAAAGCCCTGCAAGGCACGGAACATGATCATGCTCTCCAGGTTCCAGGCCATGGAGCAGAGCAGCGACGACAGCAGAAAACCGGCCGAAACCCACACCGCCAGGCGCCGGGCGGATAGCAGCTGCACCAGCCAGGCGGTCAGCGGGATCATGATGATCTCTGCAACCAAGTAGGAGGTGGAGATCCAAGAGCCCTCTTCCAGGGTCGCGGAAAGCGCGCCCTGGATGTCCTTGAGCGAAGCGTTGGTGATCTGGATGTCCAGTACCGCCATGAAGGCGCCGAGCATTACGCTCATCACCGCAATCCAGTCGCGCCGGCTCGGCTCGGCAGTGGGCCTGAGCAGTTGATCACCGGCCATTGCGGCCATCGTCCTCGGCGCGGATATCGACGGTGGCGGTAACCGACATGCCGGGGCGGATGCGGCCGCGCAGCGGGTTGTCGGCACTGAAGGTCAGCTTCACCGGAATGCGCTGCACCACCTTGGTGAAGTTACCGGTGGCGTTGTCGGGTGGTAGCAGGCTGAACTGGGCGCCGGAGGCTGCGAACAGACTGTTGACCCGGCCTTCGACAGGCGTGTCCGGGTAGCTGTCGAACAGCAACTCGGCGCGCTGGCCAGGTTGCATGCGGCCAATCTGGGTTTCCTTGAAGTTGGCCTGCACCCATATGTCTTCGTCGGGCACGATCGACAGCAGGTAGGCGCCGGCCTGCACCACCTGGCCGTTGCGCGCGTTGCGCTGGCCGATGGTGCCGCTGATCGGGGCGCGGATCTCGCAGCGGGTCAGGTTCAATTCGGCTTGGGCAAGGTCGGCGCGTGCATTGGCGATCTGCGCGTCGAGGCGTTTGAGCTCGGCAGCCAGGGCATTGACCTGCTGGCGCTGGCCTTGCAAATCGGCGCGCGCCTTGTCGACCTGGGAGCTGGCCACGTGGCGTTCTGCCGAGAGTGTGGTAACCCGCTCTTCGGACACGAAACCAGGCTTGCGCAGGGCCTCTGCGCGGTTGAGGTCCAGGCGTGAGCGGTCGAGCGTGGCCTGGTTGGCGGCGACCTGGGCCTGGCCAGCGGCAATCAGGCTGCCCTGTTGCGTCAGGCGGCTTTCGGCCTGTACGTGCTCCGCTTCACGGGTGGCCAACGCTGCACGGGCGCGCTCGACGGCGAGCTGGAAGTCGGCGGCTTCCAGGCGCACCAGCAGTTCGCCTTTGACGACGTGCTGGTTGTCCTGCACGCGTACGTCATCGATGCGTGCACCGAGTTGGCTGGAAATACGAGTGATTTCGCCTTGAACGTAAGC
>NZ_JANIAG010000249.1:0-5794 GCF_028682155.1 Pseudomonas sp. 39004 | reverse complement strand
TGGCGCCAACTCGGCGGTGCGCCGCCTGACCGGTTGCGAAACCCGTGAGCGCGCGGGCGGCGCTCGATCTCGAGAGCGCTGAAGATCTCCCGCCATCCCCCTGAAGGCCCCAACGAAATCCTCAACCCAATCCCCCGCCATCCCCCCATACCCACCCCCCCAGCCTCCCGACAGCAGCCTGATGACGCCAGCCCATTTCTCCCGCACACTGCGGAAAAATTCCCAAGCCCGTTCCCCTCTACCGTGCGGGGCGCAGCCGGAGTAGAAAATGGCGCGACAACAAATAACAAACGCCCAAGACCCACTACACGAATCCCGCCAGGCCCGGCTCAAGCTGGCCAGCGAAGGCGAGCTGCCACTGGGCATGCTGCGCGACGAAATCGACGCCTCCTGGCGCCGCAGCCTCGGCCATGGCCTGGACTGCCTGCAAGGCGAACAGGTTGGCCTGGGCCTTGAACAAGGCCACGACCTGCGCATGCTGCTGGAGCGCAACCGCCTGCTGGTCGATGCCGTCACCCCCGAACTGGACTACCTGGTCTCGCGCCAGGGCAAAGCGGGCATCATCATCCTCGGCGATGCCCAGGCCAATGTGCTGGCCATCGAAGGCCAGACCCACGTGCTCACCCGCGAAGGCCTGCGCGACCTGCACCCCGGCAGTTGCTGGAGCGAGTCCTTGCGCGGCACCAACGCCATCGGCACGGCCGTGGTGGAAGGGCGGCCGACCCTGATCAACTGTGGCGAACACTACCTCGACCGCCTCAGCCCGTTTTCCTGTACTTCGGTACCGCTGCGCGACCCGCGTGGCGAGGTAATCGGTGTGCTCGACATCACCCGCGAAGGGGTGATGGCACAACCCCAGGACAGCCTGTCTACGCTGATGCTGGCTGCCGGCAATATCGAAAGCCGGCTGTTCGGCTTGTGCCACCCAGAGCAACTGGTACTGGCCTTCCACAGCCGTGCGCAGTACCTCAACAGTGCCTGGCACGGCCTCTTGGCGCTGAGCATGGACGGCGAAGTATTGGCAGCCAACGACAGTGCCTGCCAACTGCTGCAGGTGCCGCGCCAGCAACTGCTCGGCCGGCGTAGCAGCGAGCTGCTGGGTGAACGTTCACCCGCCTTCATCGCCCGGCTGTGGCAGGGCGCTGTAAGCAGTGTGCAGACGGCCAAGGGCGAATTCTTCTTCCGTGCTTTGCAACTGCCGCGCCATGGCCAACTGAGCGGCAGTGTGGCGGTGAGCAAACCGGTGCCGGCCACCCAGTCGCCTGCGCTGGAGGCTCTGGCCGGCGGCGACCCGCGTCTGGCGCGCAACCTGCGCATGGCCCGGCAAGGGCTGGGCAATGGCCTGCCGGTGCTGCTGCTGGGCGAGACCGGCACCGGCAAGGAAGTCGTCGCCCGCGCGCTGCATCAGGCCAGCCCACGGGCTGAAAAGCCATTTGTAGCGGTCAACTGCGCGGCCATTCCCGAAGGGCTGATCGAGTCTGAACTGTTCGGTTACCGCGAAGGGGCATTCACAGGTTCGCGCCGTGGCGGGATGGTCGGACGGCTGATGCAAGCCCATGGCGGCACGCTGTTCCTCGACGAGATCGGCGACATGCCGCTGGCCCTGCAGGCCAGGTTGTTGCGGGTCTTGCAGGAGCGCCGGGTGGCGCCGTTGGGCGCAGGCGACGAGCAGGACATCGATGTGGCACTGATCTGCGCCACCCACCGCGACCTCAAGCGGCTGGTGCTCGAACAGCATTTTCGCGAAGACCTCTACTACCGGGTCAACGGTGTATCGCTGCGCTTGCCGGCCCTGCGCGAGCGTGATGACCTGGGCGGGATCATCCAGGGCCTGCTGGACAAGTCCGGCGCCAAAGGGGTGACCCTCGACCCGGCACTTGCCGCCTTGCTCGAAGGCTTCGACTGGCCGGGCAACATTCGCCAATTGGAGATGGTCGTGCGCACCGCGCTGGCCATGCGAGAGGACGGCGAGCAGGTGCTGACCCTTGATCACCTCACCGATTGCCTGCTGGATGAACTGGCCACGGGCACAACGCCGTCCGGCAGCCTCAAGGACAACGAACTGGACCTGATCCGCACTGCCCTGGGCCGCCACCAGGGCAATGTCTCGGCCGCCGCCGAGGCCCTGGGTATCAGCCGCGCGACGCTGTACCGCAAGCTCAAGCAGCTGCGTAGCTGACATGGGCGGCCTGTTCGCAAGGCTGGTAGAGACCAGCGACCCTGTACTCATGCGCCAGGCTCTGGCCTGGCTGTATGGTTTCGTGCGCCCCCATCGGCGCGCCATCGGCGTGTTGCTGGGCCTGTCCCTGGGCGCCTCGCTGCTGGCCCTGGCGCAACCCTGGCTGGTCAAGACGCTGATCGACGAGGGCCTGCTGGCCAAGGACTACCAGACCCTGTGGCACATGGCAGCGGTCATGATCGTCGCCGGCCTGCTCGGCACCGTGCTGGCCGGGGTCAACCGCTACCTGCACACGCGGCTTTCCGGGCGCATCCTGTTTGCCCTGCGTGATGACCTTTACCGGCACCTGCAACAGTTATCGCCGACCTTTTACGGACGGCGGCGCATCGGCGACATTCTCTCGCGGCTGGACGGCGATGTTGCTGAAATCCAACGCTTTGCCGTGGACTCGCTGTTTTCGGCGGTGTCTGCCGTGATCGGGCTGATCGGCGCGGTGGCCTTGATGCTCATGTTGTCCTGGCAGTTGTCGCTGTTACTGGCGCTGCTGATCCCGATCGAGGTGCTATGGCTGCGCTGGATGCGGCGCAAGGTCGAGCGCGAGGTGCGTAGTCTGCGCGAGCGTTCGGCGGATGTGTCGTCGTTTCTGGTCGAGACGCTGCCCGCCATGAAGTTCATCCAGGCGGCCGGCCAGCAGGGGCGGGAAGCCGGGCGCCTCGACCAGTTGGGCCAGGGCTACATGAGCCAGTTGCTCAAGGTCCAGGTGACCGAGTTCTTTACCCAGGCGATACCCGGCACGTTGACCTCCTGGTGCCGTGCCTGCGCCTTTCTGGTGGGCGGCTGGTGGGTGATCCAGGGCACCTGGCAACTGGGCGCGCTGATCGCATTTTCCACCTACATGGGCATGGCGGTGGGGCCGGTGCAAAGCCTGTTGGGCTTGTATGTGGCGGTGCAGCGCATGGCCGTGAGCCTGGGGCGGGTGATGGAGCTCAAGCAGGAAGCCGTGGCCGTGCGCCCGGCGGATACGCCACGGCCGATACCCGACGGGCCAGGCGAGTTGCGCCTGGAAGCCTTGCACTTTGCCCATGACGGGCGCCAGGGCGCGGTGCTGAACAACCTGAATGTGTGCGTGCCGGGTGGCCTGAAGGTTGCCATCAGCGGCGCTTCGGGGGTTGGCAAGTCGACCCTGATCGACCTGCTGCAACGCTTCTACGACCCCGATGCCGGGCGCATCCTGCTGGACGGTACCGACCTGCGCGAGCTGGACCTGGCGGCGCTGCGTCGGCGCATCGCCGTGGTCAGCCAGGACATCGTGCTGTTCCGTGGCACCTTGGCGCAGAACCTCGCCTACGGGGTGCCCCAGGCCAGCCGCGCGGAGCTTGAACGGGTAGTGCGCCTGGCACGCCTGGACAGCCTGGTCGAAAGCCTGCCGTTGGGGCTGGACGGCTTGCTGGGCGAGCGCGGCCAGCAGTTGTCCGGCGGCCAGAAACAACGTATCGCCATTGCCCGCGCGGTGTTGCAGGCTCCGGCGATCCTGGTGCTGGACGAGGCCACCTCAGCGGTGGACGAAGCGACTGAGCGGGAAGTGATCGCGGCCATCGACCAGTTGTTCGCTGGGCGCACCCGCATCCTGATCAGCCACCGTGCCTCGACCCTGGCCGATGCCGACCTGCACTTGCAGTTGCGTGACGGGCAGTTGCAGGTCTTGCCCCAGGAGGCCATCAGGCATGGGCACTGAGCTGCGGGTCGGGGTTATCGACAGTGGCTGCTCGTCGGCCCAGGCCGTGCAAGTGGTGGGCGCGCGGCGGTTCTGGCTGGAGCAAGGCCAGCTGCGCGAAGGTGAAACGCTGCCTGACCAGCTGGGGCACGGCAGCGCTGTCGTCGCGGGCTTGCTGCGTGAATCAGGCCCCGTACCGCTGCTGGTGGCTCAGGTGTTCAACGCGCAGGCGAGCACCAGTGCGTTGCAGGTGGCGGCTGCGGTGTTATGGCTGGTGGAAGAGGGCGCGACACTGATCAACCTCAGCCTTGGCCTGCATCAGGACCGGCCGGTGCTGCATCAGGCCTGTGCCGAGGCCCAGGCCGCCGGCGTGCTGCTGTGCGCCTCCAGCCCGGCACAGGGCGGCGCGGTCTACCCGGCGAGCTACCCAGGCGTGATCCGCATGACCGGCGATGCCCGCTGTGCAGCGGGGCAGTGGTCGTGGCTCGGCAGCACCCAGGCCGACTTCGGTGGCGCTGTGGGCGCAGGCGGCCTGGCCGGTGCAAGCCTGGGCTGTGCGGCCTTGACCGGTCGGGTGGCGGCGTTGCTGCGGGAACGGCCGGGCCTGCAACGCCAGCAGGTGTTCGACTGGTTGCGCGCCCATGCCGCGTTCAATGGCCCTGAGCGGCGAGGTGCCGAAGATGTCTGAGCCACGCATCCTGGTGCTGGGCGCCGGCCCTGCAGGGGCGGCCACGGCCATCGGTTTGCGGCGCCTGGGCTACCCGGTCACGGTGGTCTCTGAATGGCGCCGCTTTGCTGCGGTCGAAGGCGTTTCACAACGGGTACTGGAAGGTTTGCGCCACGCAGGCCTTGGCGGCGCGCTGAGGCAGGCAGCGATGCCGGCAAGCCGGCAGGTGCGCTGGAACGGCCAGCACCTGCAGATGAACCAGGAGTTTCTGCTCGACAGGCAACGCTTTGACCGGGCACTGCGTGACGATTTGCTCAGTGCCGGCGTGACCGTGGTCGAGGGCCGGGTGCGTGAGGTGTCGCAACAAGACGGGCACCGTGTGCGCCTTGACGATGGCCAGGTACTGGCGGCGCAGTTTCTGGTCGAAGCCCGCGGCCGCCAGGCACCGCTAGCCGCCGACCGCCTGCGAGGGCCGGAGACGGTCAGCCTCCTCAACACCTGGCAAGGTCGCCCAAGCGTGCCGGCATCGGCGGTGGAAAGCCTGGAGGACGGCTGGGCGTGGATGGCCCGCCTGGAAGATGGCCGCTGCTACTGGCAGGTCACCCTGGACGCCGAAGGGCTGCCGGGCAAGGCCGCTCTGGCCGAGTATTGCGCCAACCGCCGACGGCACAGCGCGCTGGTGGCCGAGCTGTTCGATGAGCAGGCGCTGGCACCGGCGCAGGTACATGCGCGCAGCAGCACGGCGATCCTGGCGGGCGACTGTGCCGCAGAGAGCTGGCTGCGGGTGGGTGATGCGGCGATGGCGGTAGACCCCTTGTCGGGCAACGGCATTTTCCAGTCGCTGTCCTCGGCGCTGCAGGCGCCTGTGGTCATCAACACCCTGTTGCGCCGGCCCGAGCGGGCGGCGTTGGCGCTGCAGTTTCATCGGCAGCGGGTCGAGCAACTGTTCCTGCGCTTTGCCCGCATCGGTCGGGATTTCTATGCCCAGGAGCAAGGCCGGGCCGGGCAACCGTTCTGGGACGGTCGCCAGGGATGGCCGGATGCACAACCGCTGCACACGGCCGCGGACTGGCAGGCGGTACGGGTGGCGCGGCGACCGGTACTACGTGACGGGCTGGTGGACGAAGCCGAGGTGGTGGTGACGGCGGACCAGCCGCTTGGGGTCTGGCATTTGCAGGGCGTGGAACTGGCGCCGCTGGTACGCAGGTTGCAGGCTGGCCAGGCGCTAAATGCT
>NZ_JANIAG010000248.1:0-5863 GCF_028682155.1 Pseudomonas sp. 39004 | reverse complement strand
AGGCCTCACTGGCCCGAAACAAATGTAGGAGCGAGCGTAGCTCGCGATGCGCCGCGCGGGCGGCGCTCGATCTGATAGGCGACGAAAATGCCAAGCCAGGCACCTGGTGGCCCCGAATACAAGCTCCAGGCATTCACAACCCCCCTGAAAAAGCCGAGGACACCCTGGCCCCCATCGCCCGTGCGGCACGGGCCTTGGGCATGTAATTTTCATTGGCACTTCTGAAACACCACACCAAGGCACGATCTTCCACCGCTCAGGCACCAACCAGGGTTTTGAACAGTGGCTCCTGCGACAGCCGAGCACGAGTGTCTTCAAGCGTTAAACGCACGGCCGCATCACCGAACACCAAGCCCTGAAGGTAGGTGAAGTGTGGGTTGAACAGGCCGAGCGTACTCAATACCTGGCGCAGGTAAGGCGTCAGAAAGTCCGGTTGCCGCGCGGATTCACCTTGGTGAAAGCCACCAGAGCCCACCAACACGTACACCGGGCGGTCTTTCAGGAGCCCGGTCTTGCCCTCGGGGCCTGAACGGAATGTGCGGTGAATACGCAAGACGTAATCGACCCAGAGCTTGAGCGCGGCAGGCAGCGTGAAGTTGTGCATCGGCGTGGCAATGAGCAGGATATCGCTGCGTTCCAACTCGCCGATCAGCGCCTCCGAGAGCTCGAACACCGGTGAGTCGAACGGTGTGGTGGTGGCCAGGGCATGGGCGTAGTCCCTGTCGAGCGGTGGCAGTGGGTACCTGCCCAGATCGCGTTCGACCAGTTCGAGCCGCGGATACCGATGGCGCAAAGAGGCGACTAATTCCAGCGCCACCTGATTGGCATGGGAGACGTGGCCATGGGGGCTGGCATTGATCAAAAGTACATTGTTCATGGCTGACTCTCTGTTTGCAGGCGCTGTGTGAAGTGCATGCCGTGCGCCAGCAATCCCTGGCGGAAGTAGAAACGCTGAGCCAACGGCATGTGCAGCCCGGTGTCCAGCACGAAATGCGCGCAACCGCGCTGCACCGCCTCTTCGCGAACCGCCCCCAGCAGCCGCGCCCCGAGGCCACTGCGCTGCACGTCCGGCTGCACCACCAGGTCGTCCACGTAAACAAAGCGCCCGTAGAGCAAGTTTTCCATCTCGCGGTAACCGGCCAGGCCGACAACCTGCTCACCCTCCCACGCGGCCAGCAGGCGGTAGCCTTGCCCAGCTTGCCGAAGCAGTTGCTGCACATAGCTGTCCCGGTCAGTGACATGCGGGCGCAATTCGCGCATGAGGTTGAAACTCGCCTGAAACCCGTTCCGGTCTTCGAGGTGTTGCAGTGTGTATTGCATAGCCGTCGTCCGCTATAGAGTGATGGCTGACCTTAATCCGCCAATGACTTAAGCTACAGGGCCGAAAAGTGCATAAATGACTGGGCCAAGATGCTTCCCTTCACGCTGGACCGCAGCCAGTCCGAGCCGATCTATCGCCAGCTCTATCTCCGTTTTCGTGAGTCCATTGCCGACGGCCGCCTGCGCCCGGGCGACCGGGTACCTGCAGTGCGCGCGTTGGCGGCGGAGTTGAACCTGGCGCGAGGCACGGTGGAGGCGGCATACCAGTTGCTGATCGGCGAGGGCTACTTGATCGCCCGTGGCGCCGCCGGCACGGTGGTCACCCCACACCTGCCACCCGTTCCCACCCCCACGCCCCGCGCGCCATTGGCCTCGACGCAGTACCAGCCCACCCATTCAGGTGAGCTGCCGTTAGCCCTGCAGATGGGGCTGCCGGCGCTGGATGCCTTCCCCCGCAAGCTCTGGACAAGACTGGCCGGCCGCCAACTGCGCCAGGCTGGCCTGGAGGGGCTTGTCTACCCCGACCCGCGCGGGCATGCCCCTTTACGCGCGGCCATCGCCACCTACCTGGGCATTTCACGTGGTATTACCTGCCACCCAGAGCAGGTGTTCGTGTGTGCCGGTTATCGTGCTTGCCTGGACCTGATCAGCCACACCTTGATGCGCCCGGGCGACACCTGCTGGCTGGAAGAGCCCGGCTACTTCATGGCCAGGAACGCCCTGCTGGAAGCCGGCGCGCAATTGGTGCCGATCCCCGTGGATGAGGACGGCCTCGACGTCGCGCAGGGCATTGCCCGCGCCCCGGATGCACGCTTTGCCGTGGTTACGCCGACCCACCAAAGCCCACTGGGCATGTCGCTGTCACTGCCGCGCCGGTTGGCCTTGCTGGACTGGGCCAACCGGCGCGGTAGCTGGGTTATCGAGGATGACTACGACAGTGAGTACCGCTATCAGGGCAAGCCCTTGCCCGCACTCAAGAGCCTCGATCAGCAAGGCCGCGTGCTGTACACCGGCACCTTCAGCAAGGTGCTGTTTCCTGGCTTGCGCCTGGCTTACCTGGTGGTGCCGGCGGAGCAGAGCGCCGCGTTCGCCCGCCAGGCGGACCGGCTGCATAACCACTGCACGCATGTGCTTCAGGCGACGGTCTGCGCGTTTCTGCAGGAGGGGCACTTTGCCCGGCATTTGAAGAAAATGCGCAGCCTTTATGCGCTGCGTCGACGGTGGTTGGTTGAGGCGCTGGGGCAGCAGTTTGGGGGAAGGGTAGAGATCAACCCGCGGGCGGGGGGGATGCACCTGGTTGTGGGGATTCGAGAGGGGAATGATATCGAGATTGCTCGGCGTGCTCGGGCGGTTGGGGTAGCGGTGGAGCCGCTCTCGGAGTGGTATCTGGGAGGGGCGCGTAGGCGGGGGGTGGTGGTGGGGTTTACCAATATTGTTAGTGTGGAGCAGGCTAGGCGGGTGGCGGAGCGGTTGGGGGGGATTTTGGAGGGGTGAATTAGTTGTGGGGAGCTGGGGCGTAAGCCCGACACGAAGCCCGCCGGTTGAAAGCTGAACTGAAGGGCCCTGGTCGTATCGGCTGAATCGACACGCCCGTAAGCCCCTCTCACCCTTAAAGACTCTGCATCGTTCGGCATTTGGGGAATGCCGAACAACCCCAAAACTGCTCCCCTGCCTTCGCCCCTGATTTGGCGGTCCGAACCAGCAGCGCATTGCCACATTTAGGGCATTGCCGCTCGGCTGTCGGGTCGCTGCGGCGTTTCAGGTTTTGCACGTGCTCGCGGTGGGTAGCGCGGGTAGGGGCACGGCGGCCGGTTTGCAGGGTTTGCAGCATGGCGTTCACATCGGCCTCCGTGAAAACCGGCTGATTAAACGATTTGATGTAGCGAATGAACTTGCTGCCTTGGGTAACTTTTGCAGGCATCTGCGTTTTGAACGTGCTGTCACCGACGAATGTGATCACCGAGTGCAGGTGCTCGGCATTCACGCCCAAGGTCGTTTCCAGTGCTTTGAGGTGCTTGTAGTTCTGCCGCAGCGGGTTCTGGAATTTGAAGGTGCGCTTGTAGAGCTTCTGCGTCCACTGGGGCTGCTTTTCGCTGCCGAAGATCCAGCCGTTCATATTCTTCGTTTCCAGCACGAAAATGCCGTACACCGAGACGAAAACGTGGTCGATCTGGGTGGTGCCGTCCGGGGTGTCCAGGGTGATGTTGTGCAGGCGGCGATAGGTTTGCTCGTTCAGGTGCAGGTAGGTGAAGTAGCGTACAAGCAGCTCGCCTAGGTAGCCCTTTACACCTGGAGACTTGAGTGCGAAAAGCAAGATGACGAGGGGGATGAACCAGCTCAGGGGGATCCAGTGCTGGGCGATGATGGGGGTGAAGTCCATTTCTTATCTTTCAAAAATATGGGTGACAGCGGCTATTCCAAGCCGCTGTACGAACAGCCGTTGACCTAAAGGCTGGTTTTGACTTGAGCGATTGCTTCCCCGAGACGTTCGGTGAACCCCGACTCACCTTGATGGCTCATTACCAGGCGATCGACTGCGCGTGTCATCGCCACGTACAGCAAGCGCATCTCGTCAGCTTCATCTTCGCCTTTGGCTGGCATTTCATGCAGGCGCGGGATCATCACAAAACCAAACTCCAGCCCTTTGCTGGAGTGCATGCTGACGATTTTTACCGAATGGTGGGCGTAAAGCTTTGTGCGCTGAGAGCTCACGCGTGCGGTGGTGTAGGGAATACCTGCCGCCTTTAGCGCCTCTTCAACCCAGAAGGCCTGTTCGGTATGCCGGTAAATGACCGCCATGTCGTCCCAGGCTCTGCCGTTTTCATGTTCTGCCCTCAGCCTAGCAACCAGGCATTGCGCCTCTTGTGCAGCCCCAGCAAGGCATAGAAGCTGTGGCATCTCACCCCGGCGACCTGCACTTTGGGGTGCAAGCACAGGTACATGGTCGTCTTCGGCGTCGCGTGCGCTTAGCAACTCCTTGGAGAATGCATGGGCAACCGACAGCACTTCCAGCGTGTTGCGATAATTGATACGCAGCACCGTGGTACGGCCAGAAGCCTTGATGCCCACGCTGGCAAAACTGAACGTCAATTTTGTGCTCGGCGCCTTGCCGCGATAGATCGCTTGGGCGTCGTCATACAGCACCAATAGGTCCTCGCGCTCACGATCCACCTGATGGACGACTAAGCGGAACCACTCGGGTTTGAAGTCATGCCCTTCATCAATCAGGATGGCACCGTACTGTTCGGGCGCGAGGGCGCCGCTTTCCATTTGCCGAAGCACCTCTTCTTCCAGTGCTTGAATAAACTTCGCCCCTTTCATTTCGGGGATGGCGAGTTTTGCTTGGGTCAGCAAACTGTGGCACCAGGCATGAAAGCCTACGACTGTTACCTTGTGCTCCTGGCGGTGCTGTTGCAGCACCTGGTTCAAACGCGCGGCAAGTGTTTTGTTGAAGCACAAGACCAGCACCGGTTTAGTGGCTGCGCGAGCCAGGTACAAGCAGCGATAGACCAGGATCATGGTTTTACCGCTACCTGCCACACCGTGGATCACCCGATGGCCATCGCCCATTGAGCGCGCCAACTGCTCTTGCTGAAGGTCCATCACTTTCAGCAGGCAGGGAAGGGGCGCGTCTTGTTCACTGAACAACCCGAACTGGGCGGGGGCAGGGCTCAAGCGGACCTCTGGAAACAAGTGATAACGCACTCGGTCGATCTGTTCTGGTACCAGATGCACGGGAAACTGATGGACCAGCATCTTGCAAACTTGCTGTTCGAATACGCTGCTGTCGGCGGTTTCGTACATCTCGTCCTTGCAGATGACCCGCGTCCCCTCCATCGCGGCACCAAGCTGTCTTGCCTCGAACTCTTTGCGAGTGATCTCGGTGAGCACCACCCCCCAGCTGTACGGCATGATCAGCTTGCCGGGCCGGTAAGCCTCAGCACCTTGGGTCAGCGCGCTGTCTTTCTCCAATGCCTGAACGGTTTCAAAGGCATTCTTGCGGGCCTGCGCCAGGGGATTGATAACGGTTTTTTCCTGACCATCATCGTATTTTTTTACATCGCTGGCCGTTATCGAGATCAGCGAAGTCATTCTCCAGTCTTTGACTTCGAGCACCAATAGCCCGATTTTAGGGTGCAACAGGACAAAGTCAGGTTGCAGACCTTTTGGGCCTACTGGCACGTTGAACCAGCATAGCCAGTCGTTTGAGAGCTTTTTCTCGAGTCGCTCCGCCAGGCGTTTTTCGCCGGGAGCATCGAAGCGACAGGCACTGAGTGCCGGGAAGAGTTGGGCCATATCCTTATCGTCCATATCCAAAAACGCCGTGCACAGTAGGATTTAATGCTGCGAGGTGCAAATCCAAAAGGGGGAGGGAGCGGTTTGGGGTAGCGGTGCTGGAGGATTCACTGACCGCGAAGGTGGGCCGTGAGGGGAGGGCTGGGGGTAAGCGTTAAGCCAAGGCGGCTTGATTGGGTTCACCAAATAGCAGCTGATAGGGAGCCGGGGTAAGTTGAATCGACTGATTAATATATTGATTAAAGAT
>NZ_JANIAG010000247.1:0-5965 GCF_028682155.1 Pseudomonas sp. 39004 | reverse complement strand
AAGAACTGACCCCAACCGGGTTGACGAAGATTTCTTACGAATCACCAGTGCCGTTGAATGCACATCAACAGTCTCGCTGGGAGGAAGCGACAGTTTTTCTCCACGCTTCGAATGTTCTTGAATGGGCAACTCGCTCATTAGAGCAAAACGCGTTGAAGCCTAGCCTTAGTCTTGCCCAGGCGATTGCGTTCGCCAAGGAGCATGACACCGCTTCGATGTTCGAGATGCGTCTCGACGTAGGTGATCATGCGGTGCAAAGTGCAATTTCCTGCATCGCCGCCTGCGCCATTCGATTTGGACCAGAGGAAAGTGAAGATTCTATATGGGCGTGGGAGGTGATGGAGCGCGTCTGGAGCATGCAGGAAGGGCCGCTCAACGGGTCGCAAATCCCATGGCATCCTTTCAACCACCTGATTGTGGCCTTAGTCCATAGGAGGAGCACTGAGAGATCAGACTCCGAGGCGAGCACTGCATTAATCAACTTAACAGCTCATCCATTGGAAGGCATTGCGGGTCTCGCATTTGCTGGACTGCTGCGTGATGCCGATCCAGCAATCACTTGGGTAGCAGCTCAGCTGGCCATGCGTATGGCAACACGGCGGCGCTCACGCTGGTCCCCTGAGCGTGGTCACGATCACACGGCAGATCATGTCAGTCGTGAGCAATCTCTGCAGATGGCTCTGAAAGCGCTTCGAGAGAATCAGCCTAGTCAGTTTCCAGCAATGCCAAAGGCCTGGGAACAGTTAAAGAGCGATGTGGAGGAGGGGAGCGAACAAGTTTTGCAGGACTCTGATCCATTCTTCGATTGGCGCTTTGCCGCGGGCGTATTCAAGATCTTCCCCATCGAACGTTGGTGCGCCTTAGACCATTATCGACCCCTATGGCAATCAGCGCTTGCTGGATTTACCGGATGGACGAGCTCGCGACTGACTCCACGAGAGGCTCCTGGCGCGAAACATCACCCTGAAGAATACGATTGGCATCAATCGCTTGGACAGTTGTATGCCCGATCAGCGCCATACTTCGATGAGCCCTGGTTCATTGAGGTCTGTCTACAGCCATACTTGGTACCCGAACGCAACGCAATGCACATGCTGAGCCGGATAGCTCAATCACTGACTGTTAGTCATGTTATCTCTGCCGACCACATTCCTCCCAGCACGCTGCCTCTGCTGGAGTTGTGTGCTCAACGACTCATCAATGATAGGGCGTTCTCCACACGCAACGACGGTTCGGTCCATGACAATGCATTGTCACGACTGATCAGTGCCTTGTTTTTTGTAGAGATCACGGAGGACCCAGGTACCAGGCGCTTTGCAAATGGGGATTGGTCGCAGATCGCGTTGGTGATGCCTCTGATTACCGGCATCATGAACGCTGTAGGCTGGTCATCCTTCGTCATGGGAAAGTTCCTGACACTCTGCGAACGCTCTGCGGATGCCTATCCTTTAGACCCATTTATCAAACAGGTAACTAGTGCATTGGACTCCATTCAATTGGCGCAGGGGAGCTGGGCAGGCACCACCCTTCCAGCACGCATTGCAGCTATTGTCCAACGGCTTGCAGATAGACATTACCCACTCGACCAGGGCAGATCACTTGGCCTACTTCGAATACTCGACGCACTAATCGATCTCGGCGACCGTCGCAGCGCTGCGTTAGAACAGAGCGAAGCCTTCAGGGAAGTACGTAGAGCGTGCTAGCTCTGCCGCCACTACAGCAAGAGCATCGCTCCCCGCCATGGGCCGGGCGTTTCGCTAGACTGTTCGGGCAAGGAGTGGACATGGGTTTGAACTATCCAACTCAGAAATGTTTACGGCCTACGATTGTCGCGTCAGCCGACCTGAGCAGGGCATGAGTAGCGCACTGAGGTGTTTACCGCCTTCGGGCGGTAGACCATTTTCGTAGCTACTCTGGTGATGTGGTATGGACGAACCTTACCCCTGTCAGCAGTTTCTTGCAGAGCCTTTGCGCTTCCGTTAACGTTGGAGAATGAGTGAATAATGCCCTAACTGAGAATCCGTCATGCACAATGCCGCCAAGGCGCACACTAGTTATTCACCGCTACTAATGCGCACAGCAGACAATGCCGCTTTCTACACAGCACTTACGCGTGCTGAAGGAATGCACGAGATCAGTGATAAGGCAGCCTTTGGTGGAGAATCTCCGTACCGCCTGATCCGTGTTGACGGCCGACTCGAAAAGGCTGACGACGATGGCTTCGAGATCGCTTTGATAGATGATGCCGAGTTATCAGTCGCCTACTACGACAAGGTCACGGTCGTGCATCTACCAGAAATCAGTAGCCGACGTATAGCTCATAGTCGCATCTGGCGGTCGGCGAGCTACCGTCACTCTCTAGCGCTTCGTGATATTTTGCAGAAGGTGCTTTTCGGTTATCTTGTTCAGGAGTATGACGTCCTAATTTCACAGGGTCCGGCATCCTGGGAAAGCGAATTTTATTGGTATCGTAAAGTTTCATGTGCGGTTGAGGCAGGCTTGTACGTGTACGTCCAAGACCTTGCAACGGAAGAGCTTCGGCCGATTCCAACGCAGAGCGCTCTAAATGAAATACAGGACCGGTCTTGGTCAGGCACCGATGAAGGATCCTTGCGGGCCTTCATCTCGGTTTTTCCTCTTAGGTAGGCCAAAAAGGGGACTGTGCGATAACCTCTCTTTGGGCTGCACCATCCTGGATGATTGCAGCGAGTGATCAAACTGTGAGCGCAAACGGCGCCAGATTACCCAAAAGACGGTGGAACTGCTCGCGAAGCCCGTCCGAGGAGTCAAAAGCAGCAAGTCGCCTCGTCCAGACGGTACCAAATCTGACGTGCGTTTGAGGCGGCCTTGCTATCCCTTCGGGTCACCCTTTTTCAGGTCATTTCTGACTTTGGAACAAAGCACTTCCATGCAATTTTTCAAGGGTCGGAAGCAAGGGGGCTTTCGACCCTGGGGGTTAGGCTCCAGTATCAACCGATCTGCACTACTGTGCCAATCAGGACTCTACTGCATTGATCCCGTAGTCAGCCTTCCATTCCTTCAACACTTTATGGTTGGGCAATCTGAGTATTCCGCATCAGGGCAGCAGTGCTCTACCAGCGCGGTACAGTCTGCGCTGTCGCCGAGCAACGCCAAGTGGAGAACAGTCGCTGGGCCTTGGAAATAGAGGGACGGGCGAGCGTGTAATTCGTTGTGCAAGGCAACCAGGGGCGATTCAGTGTCAATTAATGCAGTTTTGAGGCCGTGGGCGACCGATCTCTCTTAGATCGGATGCTGAAACATCACTACAGATGTACTATGAGAGAGCATTCGGAAGGTGGAGCCAATGCAAATGCCAAATCAACTAGCGCTTTCGCGTAACAAGATGGCAGTGGGCTTGAAAGTGGCCTTGCACATTTTGCATGGTTGGCAGGCGACGCCTGCTCAAATCTGCTCAATTCTGCGGATCTCTTACGCAACCTACAGGCGAGCAGTGCGAGCGCCGGCATCTCCACGAAAGCTAGATCAAGATCAACAGCAGCGGATCAGCCTCGTACTTAATATCCATGCCTCACTGCGCAGCGTATTCGACAATCCCGCTAATGTTTGCGGCTTTCCAGGGTCGCCTAACAAGAATGCTTTTTTTGATGGTAGGTCGCCATTGGAGGTCATGGCGCAAGGCGCCATGATTTCGCTTTATGAAACGTACAAACATATCCATCAACTGGAATTACGTATCGAAGCTCAGAGCTCATGAGCGCGCGGTTCGCGTGTAGATAGAACACTGCTTATTTGAAGCAAAGGCCACTAGCCCGGAAATCAGGAAATTCATACGCGAGTTTTTATTGGCAGTGGGAAGTCACTTTCTCACCTTGAGGCGTTTAGCTGAAAAAGCTCGCTGCTCATCTAAGCTATTGTAGTAGATATTTTGTGTAGTGCTTAAACTGTTATGTCGTAGGTCGGCCTGGAGATCTTTCATATCTCTGTATGGAGCATCAAAAGTAGCTGAGGTGTGTCGAAGCCAATGGAGTGAGGCGGAACGAAGAGCATCGATTTCATCATCAGTCCACGCCTCGTCCTGCATCCGCTGCAGAGCTCGATCAAACACATCCTGAATTAATTTTCGGATGTGCCGATCTGACAAGCCGCCTCGACCTTTGAGGGTGCTAATCACCGGTGTCTTTTCCTGGGCAGAGGGCAGGGGAGGCAGCCCTAAGTGTTTGCGGTAGCGAATTAAGTAGTCGCTTATATAATCATCGCGGACACTAATTTTTGCAGCTTTATTGCCTTTCCCTACGACATGAAACCACCAATTACCTGAAGAGTCTCTGCGAAAGTCGCCCATTGTAGGGCGCCAGTTTTCGCGACCGACTAAGTCAGACACACGCAAGTACATCGAAAAGACTGTCGCAACTATAAAAAGGGTACGTTCATGAGATAAATTTTCAGCGGCCATCTGCTCGGCACAATCTATAACAAAGCTCCACTGTAGCTCCGAAAGCGAACGGGCACTAGCGTCTAAAGTATTACGCTGCTTATAGACCGACTTTTGCTTGATGGCTCGAAATGGGTTGGACTCTGTAAATCCTTCGTCCATAGCGTGCTGAAAAAAACTGCCGCATACCGCGAAGACTTGCGCTACAGAACCTTGCGCCATTTGGTAGGGGCGGTCGCGTAAATCTGCGGAATTCTCGGAAGAAATTTTTCGCTCACGTTTGGAAATAGTGTTACTAAATGGACGCCATTGTTCATTTATCACATAGTCGTCCGAGTCAAGACGTTTCCTTCCTCCAAGCCTTACAAACCTCGACTTCACGACTGGACCGACCCAAGAAGCAGGGGGTTGCAAGCAGAATTCCATAAATTTCTCAGCGTCCGAGCGCCTGAGGTCTATTATGGGTTTTTGGGCTAAGAGTAGAGACCATAATAAAAGGCGCTCCGCATGGGTGCGAAACGAAATAAAAGTGGATTCGTTGCCAGCGTAAGATTTTAAGAAGCTTCGAACGATGAGGTAGCTGTCTATAGCACCGCGCTCCGGCGCAAATTGTCTAAGATAGTCAAGAACTACAGGACGTTCCGCACTAACCCCTAAGAAATTGAGTTCATTGAACCGCGAGAAGGTGTCGAACAAGGGGATGGGAGCCAATCGCATATTTTCACGGTACCAATCGTAGGAGACCGGTGAGGATGCCTCGAAATGGCTTGTTGTGCAATATCCAGGTCTAGCCGTTATCGGATATTGCATGGGCGCGTAGCCCTATCCAGGATCAATCTTCAAGACTGTCCCAGGTCTTTGCGCACCCGGGCGAATAGCACCTCAATATCTGTTTCCTTTCCTGTTAGCAGAAAGACCTCAGTGAGTAGGCTGAGAGGGTGAACGTCCATGCGAATTGCGAGCTCCACCAGTTTCTCAAGGGTAGGGCTTTTAAGGCCTCGCTCAAGGGTACTCACGTAGGTACGACTACTGACTTCTCCCAGATCTTCTTGGGTGAACCCGCGGCTGGTTCGGATGCTACGCAGCGCCTGGGCGAGGGCTTGCTTGAGTTCCATTTGCGTTTCTTATCCACAAAAGGAAGGATGAAGCCTTGTTGAGCCCTATAGGGCTACAATCTATAGTGTTCATTTCTCAAGGAGGCATACTATGGCCGGGCTACGTGTAACCCTCGAGACATTCTCCGAGGTTCTGGATGCTGACCCATGCACACCTTTTTTTATCGCGTGCGTGCTGAATTTATACGCGCACGACGAGGTGCTCGGCGTTCAAATATTAAAAAAAGGACAGAACGTCCTCGGCTTCCTCCATGACCTAGATGACCCTTCGGCAACGCTTGCTGTTGTTGGTCTGCAAATGGCGGTTCCACCGTGCATGACAAAGACTAACCGTTGGGAACTCGAAGCTATACTGGATTTTCAAACAGCCACGATTATCCGTCAGGATGACGAACTGAGTGGTTATGCATACCGAACTCTTTCCGAGATCGGAAGA
>NZ_JANIAG010000246.1:0-6019 GCF_028682155.1 Pseudomonas sp. 39004 | reverse complement strand
AGTTTTGTGTCGGACAAATTGACACACCCACGACAGCGCTTTTAACCTAGCGCCCAGACATTGTAAATTGGTCTTACCAATTATCCAATGCCAGTGCTGACCAACAACAATTAGGGGCCACCCCATATGCAAACCTGGCAACAACTCTATAGCCCGCTTGGTAGTCTCGGCCTGTCCGCACTGGCGGCGGTCATCCCTATCGTGTTCTTCTTCCTTGCCCTGGCCGTGTTCCGCCTCAAAGGCCACGTGGCCGGCAGCATCACCCTCGGGTTGTCGATCCTGGTGGCGATCTTCGCCTTCCAGATGCCTGTCGACATGGCCTTGGCCGCCGCGGGTTACGGCTTCCTCTACGGCCTCTGGCCGATTGCCTGGATCATCGTTGCCGCGGTGTTCCTGTACAAACTCACGGTCAAGAGCGGCCAGTTCGAAGTCATCCGCAGCTCGGTGCTGTCGATCACCGACGACCAGCGCCTGCAAGTGCTGCTGATCGGCTTCTGCTTCGGTGCCTTCCTGGAAGGCGCGGCCGGCTTCGGCGCACCGGTGGCCATCACGGCCGCCTTGCTGGTGGGCCTGGGCTTCAACCCGCTGTACGCCGCCGGCCTGTGCCTGATCGCCAACACCGCACCGGTCGCCTTCGGCGCGCTGGGCATCCCGATCATCGTGGCCGGCCAGGTGACGGGCATCGACGCCTTCCACATCGGCGCCATGACCGGCCGCCAGCTGCCGCTGCTGTCGCTGTTCGTGCCGTTCTGGCTGGTGTTCATGATGGACGGCGTGCGCGGCGTGAAGGAGACCTGGCCTGCAGCCCTGGTCGCCGGCCTGAGCTTTGCCGTGACCCAGTACTTCACCTCGAACTTCATCGGCCCAGAGCTGCCCGACATCACCTCGGCCCTGGCCAGCCTGATCTGCCTGACCCTGTTCCTGAAAGTCTGGCAGCCCAAGCGCTCGTTCGCGCAAGCCAAGGGCAGCGTCGGCGCCGCCGTCGTGCAATCAAGCGGCAGCCAGCCTAGCCCGTACAGCTTCGGCGAGATCTTCAAGGCCTGGTCGCCGTTCCTGATCCTCACCGTGCTGGTCACCATCTGGACCTTGAAACCGTTCAAGGCCGCGTTCGCGCCGGGCGGTGCGATGTACAACTTCGTGTTCAACTTCGCCATCCCGCACCTTGACCAACTGGTGATCAAGACCGCCCCGATCGTTGCCGCGCCGACCGCCATGCCAGCGGTGTTCAAGCTCGACCCGATCTCCGCCACCGGCACCGCGATCTTCCTCTCGGCGCTGATCTCCATGGCGGTGCTGAAGATCAACTTCAAAACTGGTCTGACCACTTTCAAAGAGACGTTCTGGGAGCTGCGCTGGCCAATCCTGTCGATCGGCATGGTGCTGGCCTTCGCCTTCGTCACCAACTACTCGGGCATGTCCTCGACCATGGCCCTGGTACTGGCTGGCACCGGCGCCGCGTTCCCGTTCTTCTCGCCGTTCCTCGGCTGGCTGGGCGTGTTCCTGACCGGCTCCGACACCTCGTCCAACGCCCTGTTCAGCTCGCTGCAAGCCACCACCGCGCACCAGATCGGGGTCAACGACACCCTGCTGGTGGCCGCCAACACCAGCGGCGGCGTGACCGGCAAGATGATCTCGCCACAATCCATTGCCGTGGCCTGCGCCGCCACCGGCCTGGTGGGCAAGGAGTCCGACCTGTTCCGCTTCACCGTCAAGCACAGCCTGTTCTTCGCCACCATCGTGGGCCTGATCACCTTGGTCCAGGCTTACTGGCTGACCGGCATGCTGGTTCATCACTAAAGTGAAAGGGGCCGGGCGCCAAGGCGCGCCCGGCATTCCCCTCAAGCAACGCTGCGAGAATCCATGATCATTTCCGCCTCTACCGACTATCGCGCCGCGGCCCAACGCAAGCTGCCCCCCTTCCTCTTCCACTACGCCGACGGCGGCGCCTACGCCGAGCACACGCTGCGCCACAACGTCTCGGACCTGGCCAGCATCGCCCTGCGCCAGCGCGTGTTGAAGAACATGTCCGAGCTCAGCCTGGAAACCCAGCTGTTCGACGAAACCCTGAGCATGCCCGTGGCCCTGGCCCCGGTCGGCCTGACCGGCATGTACGCCCGCCGTGGCGAAGTGCAGGCGGCACGCGCCGCAGCAGCCCATGGCATCCCGTTCACCATGTCCACCGTGTCGGTGTGCCCGATCGAAGAAGTGGCCCCGGCCATCAACCGGCCGATGTGGTTCCAGCTGTATGTGCTCAAGGACCGCGGCTTCATGCGCAATGCGCTGGAGCGGGCCAAGGCGGCCGGGGTCAAGACCTTGGTGTTCACCGTCGACATGCCCGTGCCCGGCGCCCGCTACCGCGACGCCCACTCCGGCATGAGCGGCCGTAACGGCCCGATGCGCCGCGTGCTGCAAGCCATGACCCACCCCGAGTGGGCCTGGGACGTCGGCGTGATGGGCCGCCCGCACGACCTCGGCAACATCTCCAAATACCGTGGCAACCCCACCGGCCTTGCCGACTACATCGGCTGGCTGGGCAACAACTTCGACCCGTCGATATCCTGGAAAGACCTGGAGTGGATCCGCGACTTCTGGGAGGGCCCGATGATCATCAAGGGCATCCTCGATGCCGACGACGCCCGTGACGCGGTCAAGTTCGGCGCCGATGGCATCGTCGTGTCCAACCATGGCGGCCGCCAGCTCGACGGCGTGCTGTCCAGCGCCCGCGCGCTGCCGGCGATTGCCGATGCGGTCAAGGGCGAGCTGAAGATTCTCGCCGACTCCGGCATCCGCAGCGGCCTCGACGTGGTGCGCATGATCGCCATGGGCGCCGACACCGTGCTGATCGGCCGCGCCTTCCTCTGGGCGCTGGCCGTGCATGGCGAGGCCGGGGTGAAGAACCTGCTCGAACTGTTCGAGAAGGAAATGCGCGTGGCCATGGTGCTCACCGGCGCCAAGTCGATCAGCGAGATCACCCGCGACTCGCTGGTCCGCGAACTGGGCGCCTGAACGCCTGCACGAAACACCGCCTGATTGACCGGGGCATGCGGCGCACCAGACGCCGCGGCCCCGCGAGGAGATTGCATGAGCCTGCCCGCCGCGTTCCTGCGTGATGCCGAGCGCCTGATACCCGCCGAACGCCGTTTCGACGACCCCACCTCCACCCTGGCCTTTGGCACCGATGCCAGCTTCTATCGGCTGATCCCCAAGCTGGTGGTGCGCGTCGAGTCCGAGGACGAAGTGGTCGGCCTGCTGCAACTGGCCCAGCGCGAGCGCGTGCCGGTGACCTTCCGCGCGGCCGGCACCAGCTTGTCTGGGCAGGCCATCAGCGACTCGGTACTGATTGTGCTCGGCGACAACTGGAACGGCCGCGAAATCCGCGGCCAGGGCGAGCAGATCCGCCTGCAGCCCGGCGTGATCGGCGCCCAGGCCAACGCTTGGCTGGCACCGTTTGGGCGCAAGATCGGCCCAGACCCCGCCTCGATCAATGCCTGCAAGATCGGTGGCATCGTCGCCAACAACGCCAGCGGCATGTGCTGCGGCACCGCGCAAAACACCTACCACACCCTGGCCGGCCTGCGTTTGGTGCTGGCCGACGGCACCCGCCTGGACAGCGAAGACCCGGCCAGCGTCAGCGCCTTCGAGCACAGCCACGCCGACCTGCTCGAAGCACTGGCGCGTCTGGGCCGTGAAACCCGCGCCAACACCGAACTCGCCGACCGCATCCGCCACAAGTACCGGCTGAAGAACACCACCGGCCTGTCCCTCAATGCCCTGGTGGACTACGACCAGCCGCTCGACATCCTGCAGCACCTGCTGGTCGGGTCTGAAGGCACGCTGGGCTTCATCAGCGCCGTCACCTACGACACCGTGCCCGACCACCCGCACAAAGCCAGCGCCTTGCTGGTCTTCCCCAGCGTCGAAAGCTGCTGCCGCGCGGTCACCCTGCTCAAGCGCCAGCCGGTGTCTGCCGTAGAGCTGCTCGACCGGCGCAGCCTGCGTTCGGTGCAGAACATGCCCGGCATGCCGCTGTGGGTAAAAGGCCTGTCAGACAATGCCTGCGCATTGCTGATCGAGTCCCGCGCGGCCAGCCAGACGCTGCTGCATGAGCAACTGCAGCAGGTGATGGCGTCGATTGCCGAGTTCCCGCTGGAGCAGAAAGTCGAGTTCAGCGAAGACCCGGCGGTGTACAACCAGCTGTGGAAAATCCGCAAAGACACCTTCCCCGCCGTCGGCGCCGTGCGCCAGACCGGCACCACGGTGATCATCGAAGACGTGACCTTCCCCATCGAGCAACTGGCCGAGGGCGTGAACCGCCTGATCCAGCTGTTCGACAAGCACCACTACGACGAAGCGATCATTTTCGGCCATGCCCTGGAGGGCAACCTGCACTTCGTCTTCACCCAGGGCTTCAACAGCGCCGAGGAAGTGGCGCGCTACCAAGCCTTTATGGACGACGTGGCCCAACTGGTGGCCGTGGAGTTCGGTGGCTCGCTGAAGGCCGAGCACGGCACCGGCCGCAACATGGCGCCGTTCGTGGAGTTGGAGTGGGGCCATGACGCGTACCAGTTGATGTGGGCGCTGAAGCGCCTGCTCGACCCCAACGGCATCCTCAACCCCGATGTGGTGCTGAGCGAAGACCGCGATATCCACCTGAAAAACCTCAAGCCGCTGCCGGCCGCCGATGAAATCGTCGACAAGTGCATCGAGTGTGGCTTCTGCGAACCGGTGTGCCCGTCCAAGGGCCTGACCCTGAGCCCCCGCCAGCGCATCGTCATGTGGCGTGATATCCAGGCCAAGAAACGCGCCGGCATCGATACCCGAGCGCTGCTCAAGACCTACCAATACCAAGGCCTCGACACCTGCGCCGCCACCGGCCTGTGCGCCCAGCGCTGCCCGGTCGGCATCAACACCGGCGAGCTGGTGAAGAAGCTGCGCAGCCAGGCCGCCGAGCACGACAAGGCCGCCGACTGGCTGGCCGACCACTTCCACACGGCACTGAGCGGTGCCCGCCTGACCCTGACCGCCGCCAACACCGCCCGCAAGCTGCTCGGCGCCCCGCGCCTGGGCCGTTTGAGCACAGCGCTGAACAAAGCCAGCAAAGGCCGGCTGCCGCAGTGGACCCCAGCCATGCCACAGCCCCTGCGCAGCATCGACTTTGGCCCGGCGAGCCATGATGCCCGGCCACGGGTGGTGTACCTGGCGGCTTGCGTGTCACGCGTGATGGGGCCGGCCTATGCAGACCGGGAGCAAAGCTCATTGCTGGACAAGACCCGCGGGCTGCTGGAGAAGGCCGGTTACCAAGTGGTATTTCCGGAGAATGCCGACAGCCTGTGCTGTGGGCAGCCGTTTGCGTCCAAGGGGTACCCGGAGCAGGCTGAGCACAAGCGCCAGGAGCTGATCAACGCCCTGCTACATGCCAGCCGCGGAGGGCTTGACCCGATCTACTGCGACACCAGCCCGTGTACCTTGCGCCTGGTTCAGGACCTGGGGGAAACCCGCCTGGACCTGTACGACCCAGTGCGCTTCATTCGTAGCCATCTGCTGGACAGGCTGGAGTTCACCCCGCAGGAAGAGCCGGTGGCGGTGCATGTGACCTGCAGCACCCAGCACTTGGGGGAAAGCCAGGCGCTGATAGACCTGGCGCGGCGGTGCAGCAAGCAGGTGGTGATACCGGAAGGGATTCACTGTTGTGGGTTTGCCGGGGACAAGGGGTTTACCACGCCGGAGCTCAATGCACATTCGCTGCGGAGCTTGAAGGATGCGGTGCAGTATTGCAGTGAAGGGATTTCTACCAGCCGCACCTGTGAGATTGGGTTGTCCAGCCATAGTGGTATTGATTATCACGGGTTGGTTTACCTGGTGGATCGGGTGACGCGGGCGCGTAGTATTTGAAGCATGAGATGGCGTTATGGCTGACAGGTGTTCGCCAATGCATGTTCAGCGCCTAGGAGATCGAGCGCCGCCCGCGCGGCGCATCGCGAGCTAGGCTCGCTCCTACATTTGTTTCGGGCCAGTTATT
>NZ_JANIAG010000245.1:0-6090 GCF_028682155.1 Pseudomonas sp. 39004 | reverse complement strand
CGGGCATGAGTTCGAGCCAAAGGCCCACCTGCCGGTGCCGGGGGCATTGGACTTGTGCTTGATCACCAGTGTCGGGCTCGAGCAGGTGGTCGCACACCTCAAGGCTCAGAACTGGCCCATTGTCGAAGGGCCTGTTCAGCGGACCGGGGCGACCGGGCCTATCCTCTCGGTCTATGTGCGCGACCCTGATCTCAATCTGATCGAGATTTCCGAACAGCTGTGACTTGGCGGTTCAGGGCTTTCAGTACCGGTGGTGAAACTACCTACTCGAGGCAGGAGGAACGGCTGTTCTTTTAGTGCACCCATGTGAAGGCATCATGTCGTTGGGGTGGGCATCATGTGTGTACTGAATAACAGGAGCCAGACATGGCTATTCTCTACATGGCCGAGCCCGGCAGTGCTGCTCAATGGCGTCAGGCTTTTCTTGAAAGTGCCCCCGAACTTGAGTTTCGCGAATGGCCCGAGGTGGGCGATGCGCGCGACATCGAGTATCTGATTGCCTGGAAACCGATGCCGAGGCTGATGGCGCAGTTCCCAAACCTCAGCGTGCTGTACTCGGCAGGCGCCGGCGTCGATCAGTTCGACCTGTCTGAGCTACCCGAGCACGTTTCGCTGGTCAGGCTGGTGGATGGCGCCATGGCCGACATCATGGCCGAGTACGTGACCTTTGCCGTGCTGGCCTTGCACCGTGACATCCTTACTTACCAGAACAGTCAGCGCGAGCGCCGCTGGGCGCCTTTGCCGATCATCCCTGCGTGCGAGCGGCGTGTGGGTGTGATGGGGCTGGGGAACCTCGGGCAGGTAGCCCTGCAGCGGTTGCAGCCACTGGGCTTCCAGCTGAATGCGTGGAGCCGTTCGCCCAAAGCGGTCGCGGGTGGGCGTTGCTACGTGGGTAATGAGCAATTGCATGCATTTCTAGGCCAATGCGACATCCTGATCAACCTGTTGCCTCTGACACCCGAAACGACGGGCATATTGAACGCGACCACGCTCGGTGCGCTGCCCACGGGGGCAGGTGTAGTGAACGTGGGGCGTGGTGCTCATGTTGTCGAGCAGGATCTGCTGGCGGCGCTTGATACCGGCAAGGTCGCAGGCGCGGTGCTGGACGTGCTTGATCAGGAACCTCCCTTGCCCGACCACCCGTTCTGGCGGCACCCGCGGGTATTGCTGACCCCGCATATCGCCAGCAATGTTCAGGTCGAGGGCGCTGTTGATGTCATCGTGCGAAACCTTCAACGCGCGCGCAGCGGCCTGCCCTTGCTGAACACGGTGCATCGCGGCAAGGGGTACTGAGGCGTTGCGATTTGATCCTGCCTAGAGAAGCATGAAAAGCCTGTTTCTTCCTATTCCGAGTTGGTAGAGCTTCACTCGCGCTCGGCTTACAGTAGTTAACGCCCACCGCTCTACCCTGGGGAGTCCCCGTAGGGCCGTTGCGTTTCCGTGCTGATGATCGAGACCAGGCTTCTCCTAATGACAAAAAACAACCCTATCCCTTTCGACCTCAACCTCCTGATGACCCTGCGCGCCAAGCTTGAGGCGCAAACCTCGGCGGAGGTTCGATTCGACGCCGCCACGCGCGCCATCTACGCCTCCGAGGCGTCAAACTATCGTCAGCTGCCGATAGGCATTGTCATTCCCAGGACCGTCGACGACATCGTGACCACGGTACGCCTCTGCAAAGAGGCCGGCATGCCGATCTTGCCGCGTGGCGCGGGTACCTCCATGTGCGGCCAGGCAGTGAACGCGGCGGTTGTGATCGATGCCTCCAAATACCTTCACGCTGTTCATGAGATCGACCCTGCAAGGCGCCTGGCCAGGGTGCAGCCGGGTGTGATCTGCGATCAGCTCAAAAGCGAGGCGGCCAAGGTGGGGCTGACCTTCGGCCCGGACCCTGCAACCCATAGCCGCTGCACGCTGGGCGGCATGATCGGCAACAACTCCTGTGGCGCTCACTCGGTGATGGCCGGCAAGACAGTCGAAAACGTCGAGCGCCTGGAAATTCTGACCTATGACGGGGAACGTTTCTGGGTAGGGCCTACCGACGAGGCCGCCTACCAGGAACACATCAAGGCCGGTGGGCGGCGTGCCGAGATCGTGCAGGCATTGAAAGCGCTGGTCGATCGCAACGAGGCGCACATTCGCCAGGGGTTCCCCAAGCTCAAACGTCGCGTGTCGGGCTACAACCTCGATCAGTTGTTGCCTGAAAACGGCTTCAACATTGCACGCGCGCTGGTGGGCGTCGAAGGCACCTGCGTCACCGTCCTGCAGGCTGAGACGATTCTGGTGAAGAACCCGACTCACCGCGTGCTGGTGGTGCTGGGCTATGACGAGATCTGTTACGCAGCCGACTCCGTACCGCAGTTGCTGCCGCTCAACCCAATCGCAATGGAAGGGTTGGATGATGGCATCATCGATGGGCTTAAAGAACGCGGCATGAAGCTTGCCGATATCGCCGAGCTTCCGGCTGGCAACGCCTGGTTGATGATCGAGTTTGGTGCCCTGTCGACTGAGCAAGCGGTTGCCTTCGCCCAGCAGGCCGTGGACATTGCGCCTGAGTTGCCGGGCAGCCCAAGTGTGCGGCTGGTGACCGATGCAGGTTTGATGAATCGAATCTGGACGATCCGAGAGACGGGCGCCTCGGCGACCTCGCTGGGGCTGGACCCGAATGCGCCTGATCCTGTCGTAGGGTGGGAGGATGCAGCGGTCGAGCCCGAGCACCTCGGCCAGTACCTTCGCGAATTCAAGCGCCTGGTCAGCAGCTACGGCTACAAGACCAACCTCTATGGGCACTTTGGTGATGGCTGTATCCACTCGCGCATTACCTTCGACCTGAAATCCCAGGACGGCCTGGATAACTGGCGAGCATTCCTGGAGGAGGCGGCTCACCTGGTCGTGCGCTACGGTGGTTCGTTGTCGGGCGAGCATGGTGATGGCCAGGCCAAGGGGGAATACCTGCGGATCATGTACTCCACCGAGATCATGAATGCCTTTGCCGAATTCAAGGCGATCTGGGACCCGCTGAACAAGATGAACCCCGGCAAGCTGATCCATGCCATGCCGGTCGATGCCAACCTGCGGTTGGGCCCGGACTACGAGCGCCGTGAAATCCCCAGCCCGTTCACCTACGATGCGCGCCTCGGTGACAAGGGCCTGGCGCGTGAGGCCGAGCGCTGCATCGGGATGGGTAAATGCCGCTCGCTCGAGGGCGGCACCATGTGCCCAAGCTTCAGGGCTACCCGCGAAGAGAAGTACTCCACCCGCGGCCGTGCACGTTTGTTTTTCGAGCTGTTGAAGGGCGAGCTGCTCGAAGGTGCCTGGCAGAACGAAGAGGTCAAGGACTCCCTGGATCTGTGCCTGAGCTGCAAGGGCTGCAAGACGGACTGCCCGACCAATGTGAACATCGCCCGCTACAAGACCGAGTTCCTTAGCCGCTATTACAGCCACAAGCCGCGCCCGGTGATGGACGCCATGATCGGGCGCATCGGCGCATGGCTGCCGCATGCCACCAAGCTGTCACCTGTACTCAACTACGCCATGGGTAACCCGCTGGTGCGTACGGCGGGTGCTTATTTCGGGCTGGCGCGTGAAGCCAAGTTCCCAAAGGTCGCCTCGCAGAGTTTCCGTAGCAGCGCTACGGCCAGGCGCATCCTGAAAAATGAGCGTGTGCGTGCCGGTACAGAGGTGCTGTTGTGGGTGGACAGCTTCAATAATGGCTTCACGCCCAACGTGCTCGAAGCGGGCGTAACCGTACTCGAGGCGCTTGGGTTTAGCGTAAAACTGATGAAGCGCCATGTGTGCTGCGGCCGGCCTTATTACGACGTGGGCATGATCGATCAGGCCAAGTCGAACCTTGAGCAGATCCTTGCCCAGTTGGCGCCGGTGCTCGAAGAAGGGCTTCCAGTCATCGTCCTTGAGCCCAGTTGCTTGTCGGTGTTCCGCGACGAAATGCCGGGCCTGTTCCCGACGGACCCACGCGCCAAAAAGCTCGAGAAGTCGATCATGACCTTGAGTGAGTTCATCGAACTGCGTGGTCTGCAGTTGCCTTCGATCAACGAAGACGTGCGCATACATGGGCATTGCCATCAGAAGTCCTGCGGCGGGATGGCAGGGGAGCAGGGCGTTCTTGAAAAGCTGGGCGGCCAGGGCCAGGTGATTGCTGCGGGTTGCTGCGGCGTGGCGGGTGCATACGCTTACCACAGCAAGACGGCTCCGATTGCGAAGATCATCGGTGAGAAAGAGTTCAAACCTCACATCGACAAGATCCCGCAGCAGGTGGCGGTGGTTGCCGATGGCTTCAGTTGCCGCGGGCAGATCCGCAATGTGAGTGGTAGAGAAGCCATGCACCTGGCTGAGTACCTTGCGAAAATTCTGGGTTAGTTGCACGCAGCGCAGCATTCTCCAGTGTTTGGCTGCTAAGGTCGTTTCAAACCTGGCAGCCTTCGAGAGCTGTCGTGTGGTTATTTCTGAGTGGGATTGATAGGTCATGAAGCTCGATGCAGCGATAGGTAACACTGTGCTTCGCGAGGCCACTGTGGTGGCCGGCGAAACAGCCATGGATCGCGAAATCACCTGGGTTCACATCGTCGATCACCCCGAGATCACCAATTGGTTGAAGCCTGGCGAGCTTCTGTTGACCACCGGCTACAACTGGCCAGTAGACGACGAAGAATGCCGTGTGATGGTGCGCCGGCTGAGTGAAATCGGTTTGGCGGGGGTGGTGCTGGCTGTTCCGCATTTTCGCGAGCATTTCACCCAGGCCGCCATTGACGAAGCGAACCGCTGCGACTTGCCACTGCTCGAGTTGCCGTGGGAGATCCAGTTCAGCGAGATCATGCACGATGTGCTGGCCCGGATCATCAACATCCAGGCCGAGACCATTCGCCGCTCAGACCATATCCATCGCACGTTGACCGAGGCTGCCCTGGAGGGCAACAACCTGGAGGGCTTGGCCAAGGCGCTGAAATCCGCCCTGGACAAGCATGCAACCGTGGTCTCTGCGGATGGCACTGTTCTGGGGGCCTCCGACCCCGCGGTCGACGCGCTGGCCGAGCGCGCACTGATCAAGAACATCACCGAGCAGGACTCGCTCACGGGCTTTTTCGATGCCACCACGGCAAAAGTCGTGACGCAGGGCGTGCAGCGCCCCAGGCTGGGCGGTGCCATCAGGCTTCGTGGAGAAGTGGTGGGCATTGTCTGGCTGCACGGGGAGGAAGGGGCGTTTGAGGAGCTGGAGTCTCGAGCGCTCGAACACGCCTCGGTGATTGCGGCGTTGCATCTTGCCTACCAGCGTCAGTTGTCCGACCAGGAAACCCGCTTAGGTTATGCATTCGTCGCGGGGTTGCTGGAGGGCAAGTTCTCTGCCACGCCAAGTGCCATAGAGCGGGCGCAAGTTTCGGGATGGGGCGAAAACAGGGACTACCGGGTTTGTCTGGTGTTGTTGAATGAACCGATCCCGTTGTCGGTGGAAGGCTTCAACCGGCGCTCGCGAATTGCCGAGCGTATTGCCCAGTCGATGCAGGGCATGGGCATCGCGCCGCTCATGTCCGTCTCGCTGAACCAGGTCAGCTTCTTGCTCCCGGCAGAAAACGCCCCAGACGCCATCTGGAGGTCGGTGCGCACAGAAGGTAGCGCGATGGCCGTCAGCCGCGTGCACCAGGGGGTGACGGGTATGGCTCAAGGGGCAGAAGACGTGCTGGCGCTGCTGCCGCTGCTCAAGCCCGGAAAGCTGCATGACTTCGACGAGGTGCTATTCCCTCGCGCCTTGATGGGGGACTCGGATGCCCGTCGCTTGCTGATGGAAAAGCTGATCGAGCCGCTCGGCAACCCCAAGCGCGGCAATGCCCTGATAGACACTGTACTGACCTTGGCCAGAGAAGGCTTTCAACTACTCAATACGGCCAAGGCACTGGATATTCATATCAGTACGCTGCGGTACCGGGTCGAGCGGATCGAGTCGATGCTGAATATCTCGCTCGACAATCCAGACGACAAGTTCAAATTGCAGGTGGCGGCGCAGATGTACGTGTTGGCAACGGATGATAAGTAAAAGCGTTGAATTGGCTTTTCCTGCTTTGAGCAGGATTAGAGATC
>NZ_JANIAG010000244.1:0-6422 GCF_028682155.1 Pseudomonas sp. 39004 | reverse complement strand
AATTGCTGGTGGTAGGCGGCCATCAGCGCAGTGACAAGGCGGTGCCGGTCGAGGACCCGCAGCATGTGCGCAAGCGCCGCAGCTCGAACATCGACATGCGCGTCGATGTCAGCGCCGCGGCCTGCATCCGCCCCGCGAGTGCCAAAAAGCCACACTGCGGCACCTCGTATGCCACGCCGCTGGTCAGCGCGACGGTGGCGGCGATGTTGTCGATCAACCCGGCACTGACACCCGAGCAGGTCCGCATGTTGTTGCGGCGCAGTGCATTGACCTTGGGTACCGAGCAGGACTTCGAAGCCATGGATGCCGAAGACCTGACTGCGCCAATTTTGCCGTCTGAGCGGGGCGGCCGGCTGAACCACCCGGACCTGGGCCGCTCGGCGCGCCTGGACATGCAGCGTGCGCTGGACCTGGCGGTACAGAGCCTTGACCGGGTGCGTTGAGCGGTGGCCGCTGTAAGACAAATTCCGTAACATCGCGCCCCTTGATTGCCAGCCCGTCCGCCTGGACCGCCTCACAGGAACGCCATGAAACCCGCCCGACTCCGCGCCGACGTGCTCGCCGGCCTCACCACTTCGTTCGCCTTGGTGCCCGAGTGTATCGCCTTTGCCCTGGTGGCGCACCTCAACCCGTTGATGGGCCTGTATGGCGCCTTCATCATCTGCACCCTGACCGCGCTGTTTGGCGGCCGGCCGGGCATGATCTCCGGCGCTGCCGGCTCGATGGCGGTGGTGATCGTCGCGCTGGTGGTGCAGCACGGCGTGCAGTACTTGCTGGCCACGGTGCTGCTGGGCGGTGTGGTGATGATCCTGTTTGGCGTACTGCGCCTGGGCAAACTGGTGCGCCTGGTGCCTTACCCGGTGATGCTCGGCTTCGTCAACGGCCTGGCGATCGTCATCGCCCTGGCCCAGCTGGAGCACTTCAAGCAGGGCGATCACTGGCTCAGTGGAGCACCGCTGTACCTGATGATCGGCCTGGTGGCGTTGACCATGCTGGTGGTCTACGTACTGCCGAAGCTGACCCGCGCCGTGCCGCCCGCGCTGGTGGCCATCCTCGGGGTAGGCCTGCTGGTGTACCTGCTCGGTTTACCGACCCGTACCCTCGGCGACATGGCGCATATCGCCGGCGGCTTGCCGCAACTGGCACTGCCGGATGTGCCATGGAACCTTGAAACGCTTCAGATCATTGCCCCGTACGCGGTGCTGATGGCCATGGTCGGCTTGCTGGAAACCCTGCTGACACTCAACCTCACCGACGAGATCACCGAGAGCCGTGGCTTCCCGGACCGCGAGTGCGTGGCCCTGGGGGCAGCCAACATGGTCTCCGGGCTATGTGGCGGCATGGGCGGCTGCGCGATGATCGGGCAGACGGTGATCAACCTCAGCTCCAACGGCCGTGGTCGGCTGTCTGGGGTGGTCGCTGGGGTGATGATCTTGCTGTTCGTGCTGTTCCTGTCGCCGCTGATCGAGCGCATCCCGCTGGCGGCCCTGGTGGGGGTGATGTTCGTGGTTGCCCAGCAGACCTTTGCCTGGGCCTCGTTGCGCGTGTTGCACAAGGTGCCGGTCAGCGATGTGCTGGCGATCATTGCGGTGACCATCGTCACGGTGTTCACCGACCTGGCCATGGCGGTGCTGTTCGGTATCGTCATCGCGGCGGTGAACTTTGCCTGGCAGCATGCCCGGGAGTTGTATGCCGACAGCCACGAGGACGGCGAGGGGGGCAAGCGCTACCAGGTGCATGGCACGCTGTTCTTTGCTTCGGTCACGCCGTTTCTCAACCAGTTCGATGCGGCGGGCGACCCGGCCAAGGTCACCCTGGATTGCCAGCACCTGAGCTTTGTCGACTACTCGGCAATTGCGGCGTTGAAGACCTTGCGCGAGCGCTATGCCAAGGCGGGCAAGCAGCTGCGGGTGGTGCACCTGTCCGAGCGCTGCAAGAAGCTGCTGAAACGGGCCGGCGAACAGCACTGAGCGTTGTCATGAGATGCCTGGTGGGCGCGGGCTCGCCCCGCGAACACCGGCGAAGCCGGTGCCCGGCAGCGGCAGTGTCTGGGCCGGCCTCTTCGCGGGGCAAGCCCGCCCACAGAGATCAGGCCGGCTTTGGGCATCTGAGCAAGGCAGTTGCTGGCACTGGGCGCACGATCATTCGCCGCGGTTTTTCTTCACAATGCCATCGGCAATGCTGGCCGGCGCCTCGGCATAGCGGGTGAACTCCATCGAATAGCTGGCCCGCCCCTGGGTCATCGAGCGCATCGACGTGGCATAGCCGAACATCTCGCCCAGCGGCACCTCGGCACGAATCACCTTGCCGGCCGGTGTCTCGTCGCCATCCTGAATCATCCCGCGGCGCCGGCTCAGGTCGCCCATGATGTCGCCCTGGTATTCCTCCGGCGTCACCACCTCAACCTTCATGACCGGCTCCAGCAGCACCGCCCCGCCTTTTTGCGAGAGTTGCTTGGTGGCCATGGAGGCGGCGATCTTGTAGGCCATCTCGTTGGAGTCGACGTCGTGGTAGGAGCCGTCGAACACCGCCGCCTTCAGGCTGATCAGCGGATAACCGGCGAGCACGCCGTTCTTCATCTGCTCCTCGATGCCCTTCTGGATGGCCGGGATGTACTCGCGTGGCACCACGCCGCCGACGATCTCGTTGATAAACTCCAAGCCCTCTTGGCCTTCGTCGCCAGGGGCGAAGCGGATCCAGCAGTGGCCATACTGGCCGCGCCCGCCGGACTGGCGGACGAAGCGGCCTTCGATCTCGCAGGTGTTGCGGATCTTCTCGCGGTACGCCACCTGCGGCTTGCCGATGTTGGCCTCGACGTTGAATTCGCGGCGCATGCGGTCGACGATGATGTCCAGGTGCAATTCACCCATGCCAGAGATGATCGTCTGGCCGGTCTCTTCGTCGGTGCGTACTCGGAATGACGGGTCTTCCTGGGCCAGCTTGCCCAGGGCGACGCCCATTTTTTCCTGGTCGGCCTTGGTCTTGGGCTCTACCGCCACGGAGATGACCGGGTCGGGGAAGTCCATGCGTTCGAGGATGATCGGCTTGTCCATGTCACACAAGGTGTCGCCGGTGGTCCCGTCCTTCATGCCGATCAGCGCGGCGATGTCGCCGGCGCAGACGTCCTTGATCTCGGCGCGTTGGTTGGCATGCATCTGCACCATGCGGCCGATGCGCTCCTTCTTGCCCTTGACCGAATTGAGCACTGCATGGCCGGAGCTGAGTACGCCGGAGTACACCCTGGCGAAGGTCAGGGTGCCGACGAATGGGTCGGTGGCAATCTTGAAGGCCAGGGCCGAGAACGGCTCGTTGTCGTCGGCGTGGCGCTCGAGGTGTTTTTCTTCATCATCCGGGTCGGTGCCCTTGATGGCCGGGATCTCGGAGGGCGCGGGCAGGTAGTCGATCACCGCATCGAGCATCAGCGGCACGCCCTTGTTCTTGAACGAGGAGCCCAGAATGGTCGGCACGATCTGGTTGGCGATCGTGCGTTGACGCAAGGCGGCCTTGATCTCGTCGATGGTCAGTTCTTCGCCGTCGAGATATTTCTGGGTCAGTTCATCATTGGCATCGGCGGCGGCCTCGACCAGGTGCGCGCGCCATTCGTCGGCGAGTGGGCGCAGCTCCGCTGGGATCTCTTCTTCCCGATAGGTGGTGCCCTGGTCGGCGTCGTTCCAGTAGATGGCCTTCATCTTCACCAAGTCGATCTGGCCGATAAAGTGCTCTTCGCTGCCGATCGCCAGCTGGATCGGTACCGGGTGATGCCCCAGGCGCTGGTCGATCTGCTTGACCACGCGCAGGAAGTCGGCGCCCTGGCGGTCCATCTTGTTGATGTAGGCCAGGCGCGGCACATGGTACTTGTTGGCCTGGCGCCAGACGGTTTCCGATTGCGGCTCGACCCCGTCGGCACCGCTGAACACCACCACGGCGCCATCGAGCACGCGCAACGAGCGCTCCACTTCAATGGTGAAGTCGACGTGGCCTGGGGTATCGATGATGTTGAAGCGGTACTTGTCGGCAAACTGCTTGGTCGAGCCTTGCCAGAAGGCTGTGGTCGCCGCCGAGGTGATGGTGATGCCGCGCTCCTGTTCCTGGGCCATCCAGTCCATGGTCGCGGCACCATCGTGCACCTCGCCCATCTTGTGGTTGACCCCGGTGTAGAACAGGATGCGTTCGGTGGTGGTGGTCTTGCCGGCATCCACGTGGGCGACGATGCCGATATTGCGATACAGCTCGATGGGCGTTGTACGGGCCATGGCGGACTACCTGCGGGGATGCGGATTCTCCCAAGGTAGCAGACCGGAAGAATCCTGCTTTACCGCCGGGCCGTCAGTCGGCCTGGGCTTGCAGCAACCATTGGCCGTCCACTTCGCGGGCCAGGCCGCTGGCGGGCAGCAGGGCCAGCAGGCGCTCGTGCAGGGCGGCGTCGGTGAAGGTCTTGAGCTTGGCCAGGTCCAGTGCGCCGACCAGGTTCAGGTCTTCCTTGTGGTACGACAGCCAGGCTTTTTTCAGCACCAGCAGCACGTCGCTGCCTGCGGTGGTGGCGAAGCGGCGATTGAGCGCTCGGCCTTCGAGGGTGAAGTTGTGCTGATGGCTGTAGCTGCTCTGCTCGCCACCGTCACGGCAGCGGTGGCACTGGCACGGGCCTTCGGCGAACGCGTTGCGCAGGTAGTTGTTGAAGTCCACGACGGGCTTGAGGGACAGGCGTTTGTCGACCTCGAACAGGTCGGCGATCAGGGGTTCTTCGGCGCTCACTCGGGATCCTCGTGTGGTGTGGCGTGCATCGGCGGGCACCCTAACAGATCGGGGCATTCAGATCACCTGTTGGCGGCAGTGCGGCGATCCGAGTTGCCCGCGATCAGGCCAGTAGAGACAACAACGAAAGGCTGCCGTACTCTACGCGCCCACACGCCTACCTATCCTATTGAGGTAACCCGCTTGAGCAGCAAGTACCCGTACATCGCCACCGTGACCGTCAGCACCGAAGACCGTGGGGGCGATGTCGAGGCATCGGAGAACGCCAACATCCGTGTTGGCCTTGAAGCGGTGACTGAAACCCTGAAAAAGGTGCATTTCGTCGGCGCGCTCGCGGCCCCCGAAAAGCCCGCCACGCACATCTGCGTCACCCTGGAAAACGGCCTGACCTACTACGGCCCGATCGTCAACGGCCACGCCGAACTCGAAGGCGGCTGGATCGCCTTCGAGTCCGACATGCTCACACCCGAAGAACTGGGCCTGTAACCCTCAGTTCAGCTCGGCCAGGCACTGCTCGAGGATATCCAGCCCTTCTTCGAGCACATTGGCTTCGATGGTCAGTGGTGCCAGCAGGCGAATGATGTGCCGCGCCTTGCCGCTGGGCATCAGCAGCAAACCTTTGGCCCGCGCCGCTTCCATCACCTTGGCCAGTTGCGCGGGGGCTGGGCTGCCGTCGGCATTGACGAACTCGATGCCGCGCATTGCACCGACGCCGGTCAGGCGGCCGATGAAGGGGTGCTGTTTTTTCCAGCGCTCCACGCGGCTGACGATGGCCTGCTCCTGGCGCTCGCCCCAGGTAGCGACGTTCTCGTCGGTCATCTGCGCCAAGCTTGCCAGCGCCGCCGCGCAGGCAATCGGGTTGCCCGAGTAAGTGCCGCCCAGGCCGCCCTTGGGCAGCGCCGCCATCAAGGCCTGACGCCCGACTACCGCACCCAGTGGCATGCCGCCAGCGATGCTTTTGGCCAACAGCAGCAGGTCTGGCTCGATACCCAGGCGAGGGAAGGCGAAACGCTGGCCGGTACGGCCAAAGCCCGACTGGATCTCGTCGATGATGATCAAAATCCCGTGTTGGTCGCAGAAGCGGCGCAGTGCCTGGGCGAATGCCGGGTCGAGGGCGAGGAAGCCGCCTTCGCCCTGCACGGGTTCAAGGATGAACGCTGCCACGTCTTCGACCGCCAGCTCGACGCTGAACAGCCGGTCCATGGCCTTGAGCGCCTGCTCGCAGGTGACGCCGGTGTCGGCGCTGGGGTAGGGCAGGTGGTAGACCGGGCCGGGTAGCTCGCCGACCCGTTGTTTGTAGGGGGCGACCTTGCCGTTGAGGTTCAGGGTGGCCAGGGTGCGGCCATGGAAACCCCCGTCGAAGGCGATGATGGCGCGCTTGCCGGTGGCACCGCGGGCTACTTTCAGGGCGTTTTCCGCCGCTTCCGCGCCGCTGTTGGTCAGCATGCCGGCCAGCGGGTAGCTGACGGGGACGAACTGGCTGAGGCGTTCCATCAGCTCAAGGTACGGGCCATGGGGCGCGGCGTTGAAGGCATAGTGGGTCAGGCGGGTGGCCTGGGTTTGGATCGCCTCGACCACGGCAGGGTTGCAATGCCCCAGGTTGAGTACGCCGATGCCGCCGACGAAGTCGATATAACGTTTACCGTCGGTGTCCCAGACTTCCGCATTCT
>NZ_JANIAG010000243.1:0-6479 GCF_028682155.1 Pseudomonas sp. 39004 | reverse complement strand
ATCTTGAGATCCAGGTCGTCGTCGGCATCATCCACATCATAGATGCCTCGCGCCTCGCCAACCTGCCCCACGATGCGCAGCCGTAAGCTGACATTGTAATGAGGCATGCCAAGCTCGATGAACGTTCGGTTCATCGACTCGATCTTCGGTTGTCGCCGCTTGTTCACCCAATGCCCTACGCTGCCTTGCGACACGCCAACGCGCTCGGCAAGCTGCTCTTGAGTAAGCCCTAGCTCCTCCATCCGGTCACGGACGAGGGCAATCCATTTATCCATATTCATCGCTGGCACGATACGGACTGCCTTCCGGCGCTCAATAAACATTCAGTATTATTTATCAGAAAGCGCGAAAATACTTTAGGTATTAGTATCGACCTGAACCCTTTCCCTATTGGCATTCGCAGGTATCAGGATGAAACCACCGCAAAACGACGAAACAGATCTCGACAGCGAAGCGGCCCGCCGCGCCCTCGACTACTACCTCAACCCCAACCCGACGCGCCCCAGTATCGAGAACAAGATCTGGACGCTCCACGAAGGCGTAACCGTTGAGCAAGCCCAGGAGCACGCCATCGCCCTGCTCCGCTGTGCCGCCGCCACGGCGCAGGAAACCGCTGTCCATCAGCAAGGCACCCAGCGCGAGTTGACCTTCGCATTGATGCACATGATGGACATGGCGCGCGCACTGCTGGAGCACAAACGCACCGCGCAGACGGGTTTGTAGGTAACAAGGAAGGGAGATACGTGATGGCCGGGGTAACGGCAAAGGCCCCGATTGCCGGGACAAGGAAGCGCATCGGTAAAACTATTTTACCGAATTAGCGAAAAATCATTTGACTGGCAAATGATAACGATTATTATTGCACTCAGCTGATCGCGAGATCTGCTGGATAACCTGGAGCTTAGGTCGCTCTCAGATTATCTCCTCATCAGGCTAATCACGGTTTTTGACCCGGCTTTTTGCCGGGTCTTTTTTTTTTGCTCTTCAGGCTAATGAAGATCGTGAATGGCCGGCATGATAGCAAAAGTGTGTCAGACCGTGAACGCTCATTACAAAACTTTGCCGAATCAGCACTTGAGAATCAATCTCGTTTCGCCTACGCTGATGAGGCATCAAGGAAGATGCCCCCACACCTCCCCCTTTGAGCAAGGAGCTGTCCATGACACGTCTGCTGCTGCCCCTTGAACACCCAACCCCCACTGCCGAGCACGCTGCCGAAGACGCCCTGCTGCATGCCCTGAAACGCCTGCCCCGACGCGTCCAGCAAGTGTTCCTGCTCAACCGTCTCGACCAACTGGATTTCGCCACCCTCTCTGCCCGGCTTGATTTGCCGTTGAGCAGCATCGAGCGCCATATGAACCAGGCGCTGCAGGCAGGCCGTTCGCGCCTCGATGTGCTGGCGAGCGTTGCCGGGCAATGGTACGTGCGCCTGCAGAGCCCCCACGTGAGCGCGTGCGAGCGCATCGACTTTCGCCGCTGGCTGGATGCCGACCCGGCGAACTTGCAGGCGTTTCACGACACCGAGCTACGCTGGCGCAGCCTGCTGGCCCCGGCCCGGCAACTTGGCCAGGACGGTTGGTACCGCCAAGGGCGCGCGGCGCTGTCGTTGGGGGGTTGTTCGATTGCAATGGGCCTAGGCGTTGCAGCGTTGCTGCTGTTTGGCTTTTGGGCCTGACCCCTGCTCAGTAACGGGCATCACCCAAACAGCTGCACCATCCCCCACACAGGCACAACCGCCGCCAAGCCGACGGCCAGCCGTGGCCAGTACGGCAGCAGCATCACCAGCAGCATCCCCGACGACGACATCGCACCCAGCCAGGCCACCGGCCCCATGGCCCACCCCCAGGCTTGAGCGCACAACAACAGGCTGACCAGCAACGCGAGCCACCCCGCGCAGCGCAACCCCACACGCAGCGCACGTGGGCAGGGCCGCTGCCATACCTGCTTGTAATGCCGTTCCAGGCCCTGGCACAGCCCGAGCATGCCGACGTAGGCGAACAACACGCCACCTGTGACCCACATCATCATGCGCCAGCCTCCACATTGCGCCCAGCTTTGGCCCGGATCGGCGCCGGTACCGCTTTGCCCACCCGCCACGCCACCAGCCCCAGCAAAACGCCCATCACCAGGGCACTGAGTACCACCCCCACGCGCATCGCATCCCCCGCGCCGCCCAGTGCGCCCAAGCCGATGCACAGCACGGCCGCCAGCAGCAGTTGCTCGACCCAAGCCCGCCGGGCCGGCCTGACGCCTGCATGCAACAGCGCCAACAACCACACACCGAAGAACGTACGCACTTCCCAGCTTTCCCGTTGCGCCAGCTCGACCGGCAGCACGCGGCTGGCCCACAGCAGGGCCACGCAGGCCAGCAGCAAGCCGCTGATGAAACCGACATTGCACACTTCGGCCACCCGGTACCAGCGCCGCGCCGAAGCCTGGGCCGTACCGTTGGCATACTTGCGCCCACGCTTGACGCAGAACAGCACCAACCCACTGGCGATCATCACGCAACTGACCAGCCCACAGATGAAGTACAACCAGCGCATCGGGTAACCGCCAAACTGCGCGAAGTGCAGGCCCACCATCACCCGCTGGGTCAGGGGGGCCGCGCGCCATTGCGGTACATCGCTGAGCAGCTCGCCACTGACGCCATCGAAGACCATGGCCTGGCCTTTGGCGAGGGCGATGCGGTTGCCCAGCTCGGGGCGGATTTCGATGCGCGCACCGGCCGTGTTGGGGTTGCGGATGTTGAGGCCGCCCAGCGGCCCCAGCCGGGCCTCGGCCTGGGCCAGCAACGGCGCCACATCGACCAGTTGGCCCGGCTGCCTGGCCAGCTGCCGAGGCTGCTCCAGGCGGGCATTGCCCTGGGCATTGAAGTAGGCGCGGCTGTCGCCTTCGAACAGCGCATCGACCCCAGCCGGGATGTAGATGAGCATGAAGATCACCAGACCGGTATAGGTGATCATCAGGTGGAACGGCAGCAACAGCACAGCGCTTGCATTGTGAAAGTCCAGCCACGAACGTTGGCCCTTGTCGGGCCGAAAGGTGAAGAACTCTTTGAAGATTTTCTTGTGGATCACGATACCGGTGACCAGTGCGGCCAGCATCACCAGCGCCAACGCACCGACCACGAAGATGCCCCAGTTGCGCGGCAGGTCGAGGGTGAAATGGAAGCGGAAAAAGAAGTTGCCGCCAACGCTGTCACGCACCTCGATGGCCTCGCCGGTTCGCGGGTCGAGCTGCACGCCACCGCCATGGCGACGGTCGCCGGTGGATACGCGCAACCCCGGCGAACGTTCGGTCGGCAGGCTGATGCCCCAGTTGCCGGCCTGCGGTTCATGGGCCTGCAGGTAGGCAACGGCCCGTCGCGCGGCATCGGCCTGGGAAACCTCGGTAGCCGGGACCTCTGGCTGCATCCAGTGGTCGAGTTCCTTGTCGAACACCGCCAGGGTGCCGGTGACGAAGATGGCAAACAACAGCCAGCCGAAGATCAGCCCGGCCCAGGTATGCAGCCAGGCCATCGATTGTGTGAAGGTAGTCTTCATGCCAGCCACCCCAATGCCTGCGGCCAGAAGCCGAGCAATGCCAGCGGTACGGCGAGGGCCAAGGGTGCCCAGGCGCGCACGGCGTCACGGCTGGCAAAGGCCCAGAGGATTGCGCCGGTGTAGAAGACGAACGCTGGCAGGGTCGCGACAATGACTGCGTCGGCGGCCGACAGCGGCAACAACCGGGCCAGGCAGGCACTGGCGGCGTAGCTGAGCGCGTAGCCGCCAAACAGTGCGGCCGCGCTGCGAGAGAGGATCTGCAGCCAGGCGGGGGCTTGGATCATCGGGTGTCCCTCAGAGGTCATGATGGGGCGCGAAGCAAGGCCGCGCCTGCGTACAGGAGCGGCCTTGCCGGGGCGCCGGACCGATCGCAAAGGGCCGCACAGCGGCCCCAGGGGTCAGAATGTGATGTTCAACGAGGCAAACACCGCCCGACCCGGTTGGTTATAGGTATTGGCCCCCGAGCTGCTGGCATTGCCACCGCGCAGGATCTGTTTGTCGAACACATTGTTCACCCCCACCCGCACGTCATAGTTGGCGTTGAATTTGTAGCCCGTGCTCACGTCCACCAGCCCGTAGGCTTCCACATCCTGCTGTGCATCCTGGTCGTAGCTTTCCTGGGTGCGGTAGTTGTAGGTCGGCGATTTCTGCTTGCCGAAGTACGTACCCGCGACCTGGAACGACAGCTTGTCGGTGGCGCGCCAGTCGAGGGTGGTATTGACCGTGTACTCCGGGATCACCGACAGCGGTTCGCCAGTCTCGCGGCTGTCGTTGTCGAGCATCCAGGTCAGGTTGGTGTTCCAGTCCAGGGTCGGGGTCAGCTCGATGAAGAAGTTGCCCTCGATACCTTCCACGCGCGCCTCGCCGGCGTTCTCCCACTGGGTCACGCGACGGCCGCTGTTGATGGTGTAGAGCACATCGGTGTCACCGATGATCTTGTTCTTGTAGTCGTTGCGGAAGTAGGTCGCGCTGGTACGCCAGGTGCCACGGTCGTACAGCAGGCCGATCTCCTTGTTGACGCTGATCTCGGGCTTGAGGTCGGCGTTGCCCTGCAGGTAGCAGCCACCGGAGTTGGTCTGCTGCACGCTGCAACCGTTACCCCGGCTGTAGAGCAGGTAATTAGGGTTGGACTGGTACAGGTTCGGCACCTTGTAGGCCCGGGCGATACCGCCCTTGAGCGACAGCGCCTCGGTCAGCTTGTGCGACAGGTTCAGGCTAGGGCTGAAGTTGTCACCGAAGGTTTCATGGTGGTCAAAACGCAGGCCCGGGGTGACGGTGGTGTCGCCAACAATGATGTTGTCTTCGACGAACAGCGCGTAGCTCTTGGCGGTCATCTTCGAGTTGCTGCGATCGAAGCCGCTGATCGCGTCGTTGCCACCGCCGCTCGGGTCGAAACTCTGCGGGCGGAACGAGCCTTGATCGTTCAGCGACTCGTACAGGTACTCTCCCCCCAGGGTCAGCACATGTTCGGTGCTGCCCATGGCGAACGGCAGGTTCACTTCACTGCTCAGGCGTGTATTGCGCAGCCGCGACATGGCCGCGCCGCTGTCGTTGATCGCGCCTTCCGGGCCACCGGCCAGGCCTTCGTTGAGGCGCCAGTTGCGCACGTATTCATAGGCCAGGGTGGTCTTGCTGGTGCCCCAGGTGAAGTCGCCCAGGTGGGTCAGGTCGTAGGTGTTGCGTTGCATCACGTTGGTCTCGTGGCCATACAGGCTGGAGATCAGCTCGACATTGCTGCCACCGTTGCTGTTCATGGTGTCGCCGGCGTAGAGGTTGCCTTGGCGGCTATAGCCGGCGCTGGCTTCGAGGCGGTGCTCGTCGTTGAGCTTCCAGCTCAACAGGCCGTTGATGTCCTTGTTGCGCACGCCTTCGCGGCCAGCCGACAACGCACTGTTGGCATGGCTGGCGTTGATGTCCAGGTCGTCGGCATCGGTCTTGGCCAGGCCACCGTACAGGCGGAACCCAAGGTTTTCGGTGAGCCCGCCGCCCAGGTTGAAGTTGGCGCGGCGGCTGGCACCCTCGGCGCTGTCTTCGGGCATCTGCGTGTACAGGCTGACGCTGCCCTTGAGCTCATCGGTCGGGCGCTTGGTGATGATGTTGACCACCCCACCCATGGCGCCGGAGCCGTAACGCGCCGCCGCCGGCCCGCGCAGGATCTCGATGCGCTCGACCGCTTCAGCCGGCACCCAGTTGGTTTCGCCACGGGTGTCACGGTCGCCGTTCCAGCCGTAGCGCACCGCGTTACGGGCGCTGGAAGGCTTGCCGTCGATGAGGATCAAGGTGTTTTCCGGCCCCATGCCGCGCAGGTCGATCTGCCGGTTGTTGCCGCGCGCACCGCTGGCGCTGTTGCCGGTCAGGTTGACCCCGGGCTCGCGACGGATCAGCTCGGACAGGTCATTGGTCGGAGGGTGACGCTTGATGTCTTCTTCGGTGATGATCGACGAACCCAGTGCCTGCCGCGCCTCGCGCTCGGCGGTGACGAGGGTGTCCTGGATGACCAGGGCATTTTCAGCAGCCGGTACTTCCAGCACTTCACCCGTGCGTTGCTCTTCGGCGTGGGCTACGGTCGCGACCATGGCCGGCGAGGCCAGCGCGACGAACGCCAGGGCCAGGCTGTTGGGTGAGGTTCTGGATTGCATCGGTACATCTCCTGCGGTTCATGAGCGAAAGGCACATCCTTGCCAGGCCGGAGAGCCCTCGCCCACCGCCCTCGCAAACACAATGTGGAGGTCAATAGGGGTGGTAAATATAGTGATTCTCAAATGAGTTTAAATCTTATTTACGAAACTTACATGTTTGTAACGGAACTTTGCTGAAACGCCCGAGCTTGCCCTACTCTGTGGCGGCCTCTTTGGCCCATCGAGACCTTCTGTTCATGCTTGCAGCCGCATTGATTTTCCTGTTCACCCTCACCCTGGTCATCTGGCAACCCAA
>NZ_JANIAG010000242.1:0-6679 GCF_028682155.1 Pseudomonas sp. 39004 | reverse complement strand
ATCTCGATGATCACTTGCTCGTTCCACATCTGCGGCAGCTTCTTCGAGGTCGCTTCCCAGACTGCGGCATCCTTGATCGGCTGCGCAGCCCCGTACTGGTCGTTGGGCAGCAGCTTGGCCTGCACATCAGCCGGCAACTTCAGGTGCTCGGCGCGGATCGGCCGGGCGTGGCCGATGGCCAGGTTGGTCTGCCCTGCATCACTGAAGATGTACTCACGCGCAAGCTTGGCCGCGTTAGGGTGCTTGGCGTACTTGTTGATGATGGTGGTATAGCCCGACGTGACCGAGCCGTCCGACGGGATCAGCACCTCGAAGCGTTTGGGGTCGATCTGATCACGGTAGCTCAGGCCATTGAAGTCCCACACCACGCCGACTTCCACTTCGCCCTTCTCCAGGGTCTGAATAGTCGGGTTGGCCAGTGACAGGCGCTTCTGCTGGGCCAGTTTGGTGAACAGCTGCAGGCCCGGCGCGATATTGGCTTCGTCACCCTTGTAGGCGATGGCAGCGGCGAGTACGCCGTTAGCGGCCTGGGCAGCGGTGCCGACGTCGCCGATGGCGACCTTGTACTTGCCTTTTTCCAGGTCATGCCAGGTTTTCGGACGTTCCTCTTCCTTCACCAGGTCTTTGTTGATGATGAACGCGATGGTGCCGGTATAGGCCAGCGCCCAGTGCCCGTCCTTGTCCTTGGCCCACTCCGGCACCTGGTCCCAGGTGCTCGGCTTGTATGGCTGGCTCACGCCCTGGGTCACCGCAATCGGCCCGAAGGCGGCGCCAACGTCGCCGATGTCGGCGCTGGCGTTGTCCTTCTCGGCAGCGAACTTGGCGAGCTCCTGGGCCGAGCTCATGTCGGTGTCGCTGTGCTTGAGGCCATACTTGCTGGCCAGGTCTTCCCAGGTGCCTTTCCAGTTGGCCCACGCATCGGGCATGCCCACGCTGTTGACGGTGCCTTCCTTGCGGGCGGCGTCTTCCAGGGCCTTGAGGTCGGTGTCGGCGGCCATGGCCGTGGTACACAAGGCGATGGCCGAACCGAGCAGTGACGCCATGAAGAACTTTTTCATCCGAAGCTCCTTGGGTGGGTGCCGTTTGCGATTGTTGTCATGAATGAAGCTGTTACTGGCGACCTTTGGTCTAGGTCAGCAAACCTTGAGCCAAGGTAAGTCGCTTGCGTGACAGTTTGATGTAGGGAGAGGCCTGAAGCGGTGGCTCCGGTTGCCTGAAAATACAGCGTAGACCAGATCCCAAGCCCTGATTTGCCTGGCTTGGCCCGATTCTGGCAAAGCCCTTGTGGCGCCTTTGTCACAGGATGTTCATCAGCCCTGCCTAGGCTTGCACTACGCTCCAGATGCCCTGTCATGGGGCTGGACTAGTCCAGATAGGTAACCTTTGATGCAGCCAATGCCACCGCGTGCGGTAACAGCCATCTGCCACGCCCTGCAGGAGCAGATCGAACACGGCCTGCTGGCGCCGGGGGGCAAGCTGCCGGCCGAACGCAAGCTCAGCGAGGTGTTCGACACCACCCGCATCACCTTGCGTGAGGCCTTGGCGCAGCTGGAAGCCCAGGGGCTGATCTATCGGGAAGAGCGCCGTGGCTGGTTCGTCGCGCCCCAGCGGCTGACCTATGACCTGATCGAGCGTAGCCACTTTCATGCCATGGTGCGTGATCAGGGGCGGGTACCGAGTACCGAGTTGCTGTCGGCGCGGCTGCAGCCTGCCTCGGCCATTGTCTGCGCACGGCTGCGCATGCCGGCGTTGTCCAGTGTGGTGCGTATCTGCCGGTTGCGGCGTATCGACGGGCGGGCGGTGCTGTATGCCGAGCATTACCTCAACCCCGCGTACTTCCCAGGGGTTCTCGAGCAGGACCTGGCCCAGTCACTGACCGAGATCTATGGGCGGGTCTATGGCATTGGTTACGGGCAGGTGTGTTTCGAGATCTTGCCCACGGCGTTACCGGTGGACGCAGCAGCAGCGCTGAAGGTGTCGGTCGGCAGCCCTGGGTTGCATATCACCCGGGTCAACAGCGACCAGCATGGGCATCTGATCGACTGTGACCTCGAGTATTGGCGGCATGATGCGATTCGCATTCGTGCCCAGGCCGGTTGAGGGGGATGCTAGCTGGACGAACCGGCTTCGCTCATGCCGCCACCGCCCGCCGTCACCACCTGCACCGACAACCGCGGCGTTGCCAGGTCCAGCCCGGCCTCATCCAGCTGGCGCTTCAACGCCAGGTTGAACGCCCGCGACACTTCCCACTGCTTGATCGGCGCGGTCTTGAAGTGTGCCCGCAAGATCGCCGAGCCCGACTCGAAGCTCTCTACCCCCTGCAGTTCCAGCGGCGACCAGATATTGCGGCGCATCAACGGGTCGTTACGCAGCTTCTGCCCCACCTCGCGGATCAGTGTGATCGCCTGGTCGATGTTCATGCTGTGCGGAATCGCCACGCGGAAGATCGCGTAGCCGAACTCCCGCGAGTAGTTCTTGATGCTCTTGATCTCGCTGAACGGGATGGTGTGCACGATGCCGTCGATGTCGCGCAGGCGCACGGTGCGAATGGTCAGGCCCTCGACCGTGCCCAGGTGCCCGCCGACATCCACGTAGTCGTCGATGGCCAGCGAATCCTCGATGATGATGAACAACCCGGTGATCAGGTCGGCCACCAGTGACTGCGCGCCAAAACCGATGGCCAAGCCGATCACACCGGCACCGGCCAGCAGCGGGGTAACGTTCATGCCCATGTTGGCCAGGGCGACGATTACCGCGATGATGAAGATGGCCACGAACATCACGTTGCGGATCAGCGGCATCATGGTTTGCGCGCGGGCGTTGGCCAGCCCGCGGCGCGAGCGTACCAGCGCATGGTGCACGGCCGTGTCGGCCAGGATCCACACCAGCCAGGCGGCAATCAATGTGCCGGCCAGGCCCAGCAGGCGCAGGCTCACTTCATGGCCGTCGCCCTCGGCGAAGCTGATCATCGACAGCCCCCACACGCGCAGCCCCAGTTCGATGAACAGCAGCCAGATGAACAGGTGCACCAGCGCGTAGGCGAAGTTGCGCAGGCGCTCGGTGTACACCGCCTGGCGCTTGTTGGCGCGCTTGGGGTTGGCGGCGTGGCGACGCACCAGGCCGTTGAGCACCATGCACACCACCACCAGTACCGTGCACATCAGCGACTGGCGCAGGGCGGTGCTGGTGTCGCCGGCCGAGATGAAGGTGGCGAACAGTGAAATGGCCACCAGGATCATCGCCGGCACGAACCAGAAGCTGCCGAGAATCTCGATGGTGTCGCTCAGGGTGCGTCGGGTCAGGCGCCGGTCCAACGGTTGGTTGCGGATCAGGTGGGCGATCGGGCGGCGGAACCGCAGAATGAACAGCCCGGTGCAGATCGCTGCGATGACGTTGGCCAGGGTTGCCAGGGCGTGTGCCAGGTGCGTGCCGAGGGCAACGGTCATGCGCGGGTCGCTCATGGCTTCGCCGAAGGCGGCAAAGCTGCCGATCAGCCACAGCGGGCGGAAAGCCTGGTGCCGCAGGATGTGCAGGGCGCGGTGGCGATGGGGGCCGTCGAGCAGCGAGAAGGCGATCACGCAGATGGCCGAGAAGCAGGTGCCCACCACCAGCGCGTACGCCAGCACCATGGCCATGGACTTGCCCAGCGAGGAGGGCAGGGCAAAGCTCAAGTATACGGTGAACACCAGGGCCACCAGCCAAGGCCCGAGTTTGCGCAGGGCAAAACGCACCAGGTCCCAGGTCCGAGGGTGCTGGGGCAGTTCTTCGGTGAGGCCGAAGCGTAGCCGTACCCGGTGGCCGACCCAGTTGAAGGCATACGCCAGCAGGCTCCACACGGCGATGATCGCGGCAAAACCGAACAGGATCGCCGGCCATTGGTGCACCGGCACCATCAGTTCGGTCAGTTCCGTCTGGGCCTGGTCGATTTCCATCGACCAGCGGTGGAAGGGGCTGGCGTCGCCGCTGAACTGCCGTTCGAAATCATGCAGCGCACCGCCGATCAGGCCTAATACGCCTTGTTCGACGGTGGGTTGCGATTGCTGGGTGGCGTCGCGCAGTTTTTTCAGGTCGGCCAGCAGCTTGGCGCGCTGCTGGTCGTTTTCCAGGTTCTTGATCACCTCGTCCAGCGACTTGCCCAGCGGCTCGGTGGCCGCAGGCTGGGAAGGCGTACCGGCGCCGAGCAGGCTCGGCAGGCCGGCGGCCTGAACTGGGGAGATGAGCAGAAACAGCAGCAGGGTCAGGTAACGCAGGAGGGCAGGCACCGGGAAATCTACCTCAGGTCAAACGATTGACCGAGTGTAGAGGTTTATGTGGGCAGTTTCTCCAGGATCTTCCAGCAGGTGAGGCCGAAGATGCCCAGCGTGCCGATCCACATCATCAGCACCCCGATGTTGCGCTCGCGCAGGCTGAAGCCGATGGTCAGCAGCAGCAGGAACAGGAACACCGGCACGAACAGGGACAAGAAGGGGGACATGGACAGCAATCCTTTTGCAGTGGGGCCATGTAACAAGCATAGCGGTTAGCAGGCGAAGCGGGTTGATCCGAGGCAGTAGCAAGACCTGTTTCGGCTTCTTCGCGGGCTTGTGCCGCGAAGAAGCCGTCAGTTACACCCTGACTCTCACGGCAGCTCGCGGCTGCGATAGAACGCGGTCAGCACCTTCACCAGGTGCGCCAGGTCGTGGCTGCCGCACAACTCGCGGATCGAGTGCATGGCAAAGGTCGGCAAGCCGATATCGACCGTGCGCACGCCCAGGTGGCTGGCGGTGATCGGACCGATGGTCGAGCCGCACCCCATGTCGCTGCGCACCACGAAGCTCTGCACCGGCACTTCCTCGGCCATGCACAGGTGGCGGAAGAACCCGGCGGTTTCGCTGTTGGTGGCGTAGCGCTGGTTGTTGTTGACCTTGATCACCGGCCCTGCGTTGAGCTTGGGCCCGTGGTTGCCGTCGTGCCGGTCGGCGTAGTTGGGGTGCACGCCATGGGCGTTGTCGGCCGAGACCATCAGCGAGCGCTGAATGGTGCGCACATAGGTGTCGCCTTCGGGCAGCAGGCGTTGCAGGGTCTGCTCCAGCATCGGGCCGTCGGCGCCGCAGGCCGAGCACGAGCCGACCTCTTCGTGGTCATTGCACACCAGCACGCAGGTCTCGTCGCTGTCGGCGGCCAGCAGTGCCTGCAGGCCGGCATAGCATGACAGCAGGTTGTCCAGGCGGGCACCGGCGATGAAGTCACGGTTGATGCCGATCAGCGCGGCATCCTGGGTGTCGTAGAAACTCAGCTCGTAGTCCAGTACCACGTCGGCATTGAGCTCGTGCTCGCGGGCCAACTGCTCGGTGAGCAGGGCGCGGAAGTCGATGCGCTCATCGCCGGCGACCTGGGCCAGGATCGGTGGCAGTTCGTTCTGCGGGTTGATCGGCCAGCCTTCGTTGGCGGTGCGGTTGAGGTGGATCGCCAGGTTGGGGATGACCGCGATGGGCAGCTTGAAGTCGATGAGCTGGCTCTCGACCTTGCCGTCACGGCGGAACGTGACCCGCCCTGCCAGGGACAGGTCGCGGTCGAACCAGGGCGCCAACAGCGCACCGCCGTATACCTCGACGCCCAGCTGCAGGAAGCCTTGGCGCTGCAGTTCGGGTTGTGGCTTGACCCGCAGGCACGGGCTGTCGGTGTGGGCGCCGACCATGCGGATACCGCTCAGCAGGGGCGCTTGCTTGCCCAGTTTGATGGCGATGATCGAGGAGTCGTTGCGGGTGACGTAATACCGACCGCCAGGCACCGTGGCCCAGCTGTCGCGCTCGTCCAGGCGCTGGTAGCCGGCAGCCTCGAGGCGCAGGGCCAGGCTGGCAGTGGCGTGGAAGGGCGTGGGGGAGGCCTTGAGGAAATCGATCAGGCCAGTGTTCAGTGCTTCGCGCATAACTCACTCCAGACAGCAGTGGCGCGAGTTTAACGCAGATAGATCACAAATTGTGTCGGGCCCGTCGCGGGCAAGCCCGCGAAGGTCATCAGAAGGGTGCCGGGCACTCGAACTTCAGCCGCTCCCCGGAAACCGGGTGGGTAAAGCTCAACATCGCGGCATGCAGGCACAAGCGCTCATGCGCTGCCAGGGCCTCAGGGTTGGCGTACAAGCGGTCGCCCAGCAGCGGGTGGCCGATCGACAGCATGTGCACGCGCAACTGGTGCGAACGCCCGGTAATCGGGGTCAGCTCGACCCGGCAGTAATCGCCGCAGCGTTCCAGGATGCGCCAGAAGGTCAGGGCATGCTTGCCCTGCTCGTGGTCCACTACATGCCGAGGCTTGGTCGGCGGGTCGTAGCGCAGGGGCAGGTCGATGCTGCCGCTGTCCAGCGCCGGCTGGCCCCAGCACAGGGCGGTATAGGCCTTTTCGGTTTCGCGGTCGTGGAACTGGCGCGACAACTCGCGGTGGCTGTCGGCATCGCGGGCCAGCAGGATGATGCCGGAGGTTTCCCAGTCCAGACGGTGCACGATCAGCGCATCGGGGTAGCCGTTTTGCTGCAGGCGGGTGATCAGGCAGTCTTTGTTGTCGTCGGCACGGCCGGGTACCGACAGCAGCAGGGTTGGCTTGTTGACCACCAGGATGGCGGCGTCTTCGTGGAGGATCTGGACGTTTGACAGCGGCATTGCGTGGTCTCGGTTGAATCAGGGGGAAAAAAGCGGGGCCGCTTTGC
>NZ_JANIAG010000241.1:0-6680 GCF_028682155.1 Pseudomonas sp. 39004 | reverse complement strand
GCGGTCCCTGTGGGAGCGGCCTTGTGCCGCGAAAGGGCCGCAAAGCGGCCCCAATTGCCGCATCAGTACTGCGTTTGCCCGGGCACCCAGGCGGTGCCCGCCAGTGGTACCCGCGCCATCGCCGCCGCCTCCACAGTCAACGCCACCAGGTCCTCCGGGTCGAGGTTGTGCAGGTGCGACTTGCCACAGGCGCGGGCCATGGTCTGCGCCTCCAGCACCAGCACGCGCAGGTAGTTGGCCAGCCGCCGGCCGGCCTCCTCCGGGTTCAGGCGCTTGGCCAGTTCCGGGTCCTGGGTGGTGATGCCCGCCGGGTCACGGCCGTTCTGCCAGTCATCGTAAAAACCAGCCGCAGAGCCGATCGCCTTCAACTGCTCATCCAGCCGCGGGTGGTTGTCACCCAGGGCGATCAGCGCGGCGGTGCCGATGGCCACGGCGTCAGCCCCCAGGGCCATGGCCTTGGCCACGTCGGCACCGTTGCGGATACCACCCGAGACGATCAGTTGCACCTTGCGGTGCATGCCCATCTCCTGCAGCGCCTGCACCGCCTGCGGGATGGCCGGCAAGATGGGAATGCCGACATGCTCGATGAACACCTCCTGGGTCGCGGCGGTACCGCCCTGCATGCCGTCGAGCACAATCACGTCGGCGCCGGCCTTCACCGCCAGCTTGACGTCGTAGTACGGGCGGCTGGCGCCGATTTTCACGTAGATGGGTTTCTCCCAGTCCGTGATCTCGCGCAGCTCGGCAATCTTGATCGCCAGGTCGTCCGGGCCGGTCCAGTCCGGGTGGCGGCAGGCGCTGCGCTGGTCTACGCCGATCGGCAAGGTGCGCATGCCGGCCACCCGCTCGGTAACCTTCATGCCCAGCAACATGCCGCCACCGCCCGGTTTGGCGCCCTGGCCGAGGACGATCTCGATGGCATCGGCCTTGCGCAGGTCGTCGGGGTTCATGCCATAGCGCGACGGCAGGTACTGGTACACCAGGTGCTGCGACTGGCCACGCTCTTCCGGGGTCATGCCGCCGTCGCCGGTGGTGGTACTGGTACCTGCGATGGTCGCACCCCGGCCCAGCGCTTCCTTGGCATTGGCCGACAGCGCGCCGAAGCTCATGCCGGCAATGGTCACCGGGATCTTCAGGTGGATCGGCTTCTTGGCAAAACGGTTGCCGAGCACCACGTCGGTGCCGCACTTTTCGCGGTAGCCTTCGAGCGGGTAGCGCGACACGCTGGCGCCCAGCAGCAGCAAGTCGTCGAAGTGCGGCACACGGCGCTTGGTGCCGCCGCCGCGGATGTCGTAAATGCCAGTTTCGGCGGCACGCTGGATTTCCTGGATGGTCAGGCGATCGAAGGTGGCCGATTCACGCAGTACCGGGGGGAATTGTTCGCTCATGGGTAGGCTCCTGGATCAGTACGCGCTGGCGTTGTCGACTTTGAAGTTGTACAGCTGACGGGCCGAGCCGTAGCGTTTGAAATCGGCGGCCTTGTGCTCCAGGCCCGCCTCGTTGAGCAACGCCTGCAGCTCTTGCAAGTGCTCGGCACGCATCTCTTTTTCGATGCAGTCCGAGCCTAGCGACTGCACCGAGCCCTTGACGTAGATGCGCACCTCGTACAGCGAGTCGCCCAGCGCATCGCCGGCATCGCCGCACACCACCAGGCGCCCGGCCTGGCCCATGAAGCAGCTCATGTGGCCGATGCTGCCGCCGACCACGATGTCCACGCCCTTCATCGAAATGCCGCACCGAGCCCCGGCATCGCCCTCGATCACCAACAGCCCGCCGTGGGCCGTGGCGCCGGCTGCCTGCGAGGCACTGCCCTTGACCCGCACCGAGCCGGACATCATGTTCTCGGCCACCCCCACGCCGACGTTGCCGTGCACGGTGACGCTGGCCTGTTGATTCATGCCGGCGCAGTAGTAGCCGGCGTGGCCGTCGATATCCACCGACACCGGCTGGTTGATACCCACGGCCAGGTTGTGCTTGCCGTCCGGGCGGCTGACCCGCCACTCGCGGTCCTGCACGTCGCCATGCAGGGCCTGGTTGAGTTCGCGCACCGAGGCGCTGGAAAGGTCGATCGTTTTCATGAGGTGCTCCAGTGAGTCGGTAACAGGTCAGGCGCTTTCGCGCTCCCAGACGTACAAGGTGGCCGGTGCTGGTTCCCAGACCTTGGCGTTTTCAATGCCTGGCAGGCTGGCCAGGGCCTGGTACTCGGAGGCCATGGCCACGTAGTCGTCGGTTTCGGCGAGCACCGCCGGCTTGCAGGCAATCGGATCGCGGATCACGGCAAAGCCGTTGCGGGTGCCGATGGCGAAGGTAAAGAAGCCGTCCAGGTCTTGCAGGGCGCCATCCAGGGCCTGTGCCAGGCTGTCGCCCTGCTGCAGGCGCCAGGCCAGGTAGCCAGCCGCCACTTCGGTGTCGTTGTCGGTCTCGAAGCTAATGCCTTCGCGTTTCAGCTCCTGGCGCAGGCGGAAGTGGTTGGACAGCGAGCCGTTGTGCACCAGGCACAGGTCGGCGCCGGTGGAAAACGGATGGCTGCCTTCCAGGGTCACTGCACTTTCAGTGGCCATGCGGGTGTGGCCGATGATGTGGCTGCCTTGCATGCCGGCCAGGCCGAAGCGGCTAGAGATCTCGGCTGGCAGGCCCATGCCCTTGAGGATTTCGATGCTCTGCCCGGCGCTCATGATGCGCACGTCGGCGGCCAGCTCGGCCAAGGCTGCACGGGCGGCCGCTTCGTGGGTGTGTACCTTGAGCACGGCGGCGCTGGCGTTCTGGAACCAGTCCAGCGAGCAGCCCAGGCGCCCTTCCAGTTGCCCCATCAGCGCCGCCCACGGATAGTCCACAGCGCTCGCCTGCAAGGTCAGCTTGACCCAGCCATCGGCCACTTCATCGCCATAGATGGCAAAGCCGGCGCTGTCCGGGCCACGGTCGGTCATGGCCTGCAGCATGGGTTCGAAGAGTTTGCCGAGCTGGGCTTCCAGCGCCGGCTTTTTCAGGTACAGGCCTACGATTCCACACATGGTGTTGCTCCTTACTGGGCAGTGGGCGACCGCTGTCTTGCTGGCCGCGCCAAGGATGGGGGGCGGTCAGAAGAACTCGGTGTAGCGCTGGATTTCCCAGTCGGAGACGTGGCGGCAATACTCCACCCACTCCATGCGCTTGAGCTTGATGAACTCGTCGACGATCTCGGCGCCGAGCACCTCGCGGAACAAGGGGTCGGCCTCCAGCGCGTCGGCGGCTTCCTTGAGCGACTGCGGCAAGGTCTTGATGCCGCGTGCGGCGATTTCTTCCAGGCTCAGGTTGTAGAGGTTCTCGTTGCACATCTGGCCAGGGTCCAGTTCACGGTCGATACCATCCAGGCCGGCGGCGATGATCGCGGCGGTGACCAGGTAGGGATTGCAGCCGGCATCCGGCAGGCGAAACTCCAGGCGGCCATAGGGGATGCGCACCATCGCCGAGCGGTTGTTGGCGCCATAGGCCACGAAGGCTGGCGCCCAGGTAGCACCGGACAACGAGCGGCCGACCACCAGGCGTTTGTACGAATTGACCGTGGGCGCGGCGAACGCGCACAGCGCCGGGCCATGGGCAAGCAAGCCCGCAGCAAAGTGGTAGGCCAGCTTGGACAGGCCCATGCCGCTGCTGTCGGACGGGTCATGAAACAGGTTCTTGTGTGTGCTGCTGGCCAGCGACAGGTGGAAGTGCATGCCATTGCCGGCACGCTTGGGGTCGGGCTTGGGCATGAACGAGCAGATCATCCCCAGGTCGTTGGCGATTTCGCCGGCCGCCATGCGGAAGAAGGTGAAGCGGTCGGCCGACTCCATGGCATCGCTGTAGGTGTAGTTGATCTCGAACTGGCCGTTGGCGTCCTCGTGGTCGATCTGATAGATGTCGAAACCCACCGGCTGCAGGGCTTCGGTCAGGCGTTCGAGGAACAGCCGCGAGCGCGACAGGCCCTTGTAGTCGTAGCACGGCTTGTCGAGGTTGTCGGAGGCATCCACCACCTGCAGCTTGCCGGCTTCGTCCCGGCGGAACAGGCTGAACTCGGGCTCAAGCCCGGTGTTCAGCGTCCAGCCCTTGTCGGCCAGGCGCTGCACCTGCTGCTGCAACACGTAGCGGCTGTCGTAGGGCCAAGGTTTACCGTTGACGTGGCCGACGCATACCACCCGGCCATAACCAGGCTGCCAGGGTACCGGGATCAGCGTGGCCAGATCGCCACGGGCCATGAAGTCCGGGCCGTGTGGTTCCATGCCCATGCCACAGATGGCGAACCCGGCGAAACCGGCGCCCTCCTCGGCCACCATCTTCAGGCCCGAGATCGGCACCGATTTGGTCTTCGCCGAGCCATGGATATCGACGAACTGCGCCAGCACATACTTGATGCCGTGCTGGTCGAGGGTGCGCTGGGTTTCTGCTGGCAACATGGGTTGAACACTCCTGGTAAGGGGCTGCATGTAATTCCGCAAGGGAAACTTACTTTCATCACAGGAATGCAATGTACTTGCCAACTTACCGAGTGTTACCGCTTAGCGGGCACGTCCCCTCCCACAATCCCTTGTCACAGGGGGCTTGCACGCGACAGGGGCTGGCGCCATGACGGAGACATTTTCGTTGTAGATATGGGAAACTCGTTTTCACCCGAGGAAACCGACGGCCAACGCAGCCGCCCGGCGCACTTTCCCAGTGCGAAATCTTTATTCTTGAACTGAAACCGTGCAGGACTCTCGATGCCGACCGAAACCGAACCCCGCCTTCGCCTGGAGCAGTACCTGGGCCTGCAGATCAAGCGCCAGCGCCAGGCCCAGTCGCTGAAGCTCGCCGACGTGGCGCGCATCGCCGGGATCAGCCAGGGCATGCTGAGCAAGATCGAGAATGCCCAGGTGTCGACCAGCCTCGATACCCTCAGCCGCCTGTGCGACGTGCTGGGCATGCCGATGGCCAAGCTGTTCAGCCAGTATGACCAGCCCGATGGCAACGCGCTGCTGGTCAAGGCCGGTGAAGGGCTGGAGGTGGTGCGCCGCGGCACCGAGAAGGGCCATACCTACCACTTGCTCAATCACGCCAGAGGCCCGAAAAAGAACTTCGAGGCGTACATGGTGAGCATGGACGATGCCAGCGAGGAGTTTCCGACCTTCGCCCACCCGGGCACGGAATTCCTGCACTTGCTGGAGGGTGAGCTGGTGTACCGCCACGGCAACCAGCTCTATCACCTGCATGCCGGCGACAGCCTGACCTTTGATGGCGAAACCCCACACGGGCCGGAGCAACTGGTGCAGGTGCCGATCCGCCTGTTGTCGATCATGAACTACGGCGAAGAATGACATGGCGCGGTCAAGCAACAAGCGATGTCGCGATCTGACATGTATGCGTCGCCCGCAATCGGCCTCACATCCCTGTATACAAAAATAATACACACATCGACCAGCCCCGCGCCGTGGGCTGGTTGACGCGGTATTTGCGAGTAAGCAGCCTCGCTTCACAATTCCAACGCTGTGGCGCCTTTTTGCACCGGGCAATTCGCCCGGGCTCATAACCATAAAACTCCCAGAATCAGAGACCCGCGCCGCGCCAGCCGGGAGTGTTTGCGCGCGCCACTTTGTGAAAATTTGACTGCCATGATCGCGACTTCAATCCCCGTAGCCGGTGCTGCCACCGGCCGGCGCAACGCCCTGCTCGTTGCACACCTCGCCGCTGTGCTGTTCGGCCTGACCGGTATCCTCGGCCACTTGATCGAGGCCGACGCCAGCATCATCACCTTCGGCCGTGCCACCTTCGCCTTCATTGCCCTGGGCTTCGTCGCCGGGCTCAAGGGCACCCGCCTGCTCGATGCGCTGACCCTGCGCAACCTGCCCATCCTGGGCCTGACCGGCGCGTTGCTGGCGACGCACTGGGTGACCTTCTTCATCGCCGTCAAGGTCGGCGGCGTGGCTGTGGCCACGCTGGGCTTCGCCAGCTTCCCTGCCTTCATAGCCATGATCGAACGCGGCGTGTTCGGCCAGCGTATCGGTGCCGTACAGGGCTTGCTGTTGCTGATGGTGACTGCGGGCCTGGTGATGGTGGTGCCGTCCTTCGACCTGCTCGACAGCGGCACCCTTGGCCTGATCTGGGGCCTGGGCTCGGGCCTGGCGTTCGCCGTGCTGACCGTAGCCAACCGCCGCAATGCGTCGAACATGAATGCCTTGCAGGTAGCCTTCTGGCAGAACGTGGTGGTAGCCGCGCTGGTTGCGCCGTTCGCCTTCACCCACCTGGCCAGTACCAGCCTGGGCGGCGACGACTGGGTCAACCTGGCGCTGTTGGGGGTGTTCTGCACCGGGCTGTCGCAGTTTCTGTTCGTCAAGAGCCTCGAAGGCCTGGAGGCACGTACCGCCGGCATGATCATCGCGCTGGAACCGGTGTATGCGATCCTCGGTGCCTGGTGGCTGTTTGGTGAGCAGCCGAGCCTGCGCATGGCGGCGGGGGCGGCGTTGATTGTGTTGGCGACCCTGCTGGCTGCGGCGCGCAAGGCGCCGGCGGAGCATGGTGATAACAGCCGGTGTGGGCGGTAAGAATGGCTGCGGGTTGCTCGTCGGGAGATCGAAGCGCATGCCTTGGTTTATCTGGCGCCTATGAGATCGAGCGCCGCCCGCGCGGCGCATCGCGACGCAAGGCCGCTCCTACATTTGTTTCGGGCCAGTGCGGCCTGTGGCATTTGC
>NZ_JANIAG010000240.1:0-6719 GCF_028682155.1 Pseudomonas sp. 39004 | reverse complement strand
TATCGGGGATCTCCCGCAGCCACTGTTCAAGGGCTTGACGCTGTTCGGCGTCGAGGCTGGTGGACACCGGGCGCTGGGGTGGCTGGATGATATCGTCGTCGGCGCCGCCCTGATTGCCCGGTGTGGCCTGGCTGTTGTTGCTGCCTTCGCCGGGTTGTTCGGCGTTGGCGTGTTCGTCACTGCCGGGCGTGCCCTGTGCCGGGTTGCTGGCCGAGCTGCTGTTGCCTTCGGTTTCGCTGCCGGGTGTGCCTTGGGCTTCGCTGCTGGCGGCTTGTTGTTCGGCCTTGGCCTCACGCTGTTGCAACATTTGCTGGACCAGCGCCTGGTTGTCCAGTGCCGGTTGCAGGTCGGGTTGACGCTCCAGAGCCTGTTCATAGGCGTCCAGCGCGGCTTCCAGCTCACCACTGCGGGCCAGGGCATTGCCTCGATTGTAGTGCGCTGCCGCCGTATTGCCTTCTGAAAAGGCCTGGGCGGCACCGGCATAGTCGCCGGCCTGGTACAGCGCCATGCCGCGCCATTGCGGGTCCTGGAAATGGCGCGCGGCGCTGGCCGGGCGGTTCTGTTCGAGCAGGCGCTGGCCTTGCTGGTCGGGGCGCAGCCACAGGTCATTGAACTCGAAGGCCTGGCTGGGCTGCGGCAGGGCCAGCAACAGCGGCAGGCAGAACAGCCAGCCGCGACGGCCGGCGCAGGCCGCCAGCAGCAGCAGTGGAATCAGCAACCAGTAGCCCTGGTCGGCCCAACTGTCCAGTTGCAAGGTCTGGCCGTCATTACGCAAGGCGCGCGGATTGTCGAACAGGCCCAAGCCGCGCAGGTCGAGGTCGTCGACCCGGGCATTGCGGTAGCGCCCGCCGGTGCTGCTGACAAATGCCTTGAGGCTGGCGCTGTCCAGGCGTGGCAGCAGGATGCCGCCTTGGTCATCCTTGAGGAATTCGCCGTTGGCCTGCCGCACCGGGGCGCCGTCGCGGCTGCCGATGCCCAGCATCAGCAGGCTTGGGCCCTGGCGGCCGAGGGCCTGGACGATGCCTTGGCGTTCCGCTGCGCTGAGCGAGGAGCCGATCAGCAGCAGGCGGCCTTGCCCCAGGCCGCTCTGGGCCAGCAAGGCCAGGCCTTTTTGCACCGCCAGGTCTGCGCGCTGGCCGGGTTTGGGCATGATCGACGGGTCGATCGCCTCCAGCAGGTTGCGGGTGGTGCCCAGGTCGTCGGACAGCGGCACCAGGGTGTGGGCGGTCCCTGCGTAGACGATCAGTGCGGTCTGGCTGTCGTGGCGGTGTTCGAGCAGGTCGAGGACCTTGCGCCGGGCCTGTTCCAGGCGGTTGGGTGGGCTGTCCTCGGCGAGCATCTGTGGGGTCAGTTCGAGCAGGATCACCAGCGGGTCGGCCGGGCGTTGGCGGTTTTCTTCCACGCGTTGCCAGCTCGGCCCGAGCAGCGCCATGACCACCAGTGCCCAGGCCAGGCCCAGCACGACCCAGGGCAGTTTGCTGGTGCTGCCGCTGCCGCCCCCAAGCAGCACGGCATGGAAGGCCGGCGGCAAGATCATCTGCCAGCGCCCGGCGCGTTTGCGCCGGTGCCAGAGCTTGAACAGCAGCCAGCCGAGCAGCGGCACGACCAGCAGCCAGAGGGGGCGCAACCATTGTGGCCAGAGCTCGATCATCGCCGCCTCCTCAGCCGCAGGCGTTTGAGGCGCTGGCGCCATTCCGGGTGCGGCTGCAGAAAGCGCGGTTTGCGCAGCAGGCGCTGCAGCCGGTTGTCGGGCCATTGCACGGCCACTACCAGCAGCACGCTGAGCAACAGCGCCAGGGCCAGTGGCCAGGCATACAGGGCCTTGGCGGTGCGCGCCTGGGTAGGCTGCTGGGCCACCGGCTCCAACTGGTCGAGGGCGTCGCCGATGGCGTCCAGTTCGGCGCCGTCGTGGGCGCGGAAGTAGGCGCCGTGGGTCATGTCGGCGATTTCCTTGAGCGAGGCTTCGTCCAGGTCAAGGCTGGGGTTGAGGCCCAGCAGGCCAGGGGTGCCGCTGGCCTCGGGGTTGGCACCGATGCCGATGGTATAGATGCGCACGCCTTCCTGGGCGGCCAGGCGGGCGGCGGTCAGCGGGTGGATCTGCCCGCCGTTGTTGGCGCCGTCGGTAATCAGCACCAGTACCCGGCTCTGTGCCGGGCGCTGGCGCAGGCGCTTGACCGCCAGGCCGATGGCGTCACCGATGGCGGTGTTCTTGCCGGCGATGCCGATCTGCGCTTCGTCGAGGAAGGTACGCACGGTACGCCGGTCGAAGGTCAGCGGGGCCTGCAGGTAGGCCTGGCTGCCAAACAGGATCAGGCCGACCCGGTCGCCTTCGCGGTCCTGAAGAAAGTCGCCCAGCAGCGCCTTGACCAGGTCGAGGCGGCTGATCTCGTCGTCCTTCCACTGCATGTCGGGGAAGTCCATCGAGCCCGACACATCCACCGCCACCAGCAGGTCGCGACCGCTGGCCGCCACCGGTACCGGGTCGCCGAGCCATTGCGGGCGGGCTGCGGCCAACAGCAGCAACAGCCAGATGATGACGAAGGGCGCCTGTTGGCGCCAGGTCGGCAGGTTGAGCCGCGCCCGGCGCCCGGCAAGGCCCTCCAGCTCGTTCAGGAAACCCACCTTGAGCACCGGCTCGCCACTGTCGGCGGCGGGCAGCACCATGCGCGCCAGCCACGGCAGCGGCAGCAGGGCGAAGACCCACGGCCAGGCCAGTTCAAACATGCTTGCGGATCCAGGTTTCGACAGCCTGGCTGAGGCCGACGATGGCTTTGTCGTCGAGTTTGCACTCAGGCTTGTAGGCGCCTTCGACCAGCACCATCCAGCGGGTCAGGCCGGCGGCCGGGCAGCGGTTGTCGAGAAATGCCAGCCACTGGCGACCGTTGAGCGTGTGGCTGTTGGCACCGGGGTAGTGGCTGCGGCACAGGCGCTTGAGCAAGCCGTTGATCTGCTGCAGCCAGGCGCCAGCCGGGGCTCCGTCATAGGGGCGCGGCAGGCGAGCAAGTTCGGCCAGGGCGGCCACGCGCACTGGGTCGAGCGGTTGCTCGGCGCGCACGATGCGGCGTTTGCCGGGGCGCCAACGGCGCATGCGCCACAGGCCCCAGGCAAGCAGCGGCAGCAACGCCAGCAACACCCACCAACCCGGTGCCGGTGGCCACAGGCCGATTGCCTGTGGGGTGATCAGCGGGTGCAACTGGTCCAGCGGGTTCATTTACTGCTCCCCGCGCGCTGGGCGTTGAGGTACTCGCGCAACTGCTCGACCATCTCGCTTTGGGTGCTCAGCGGCATCAGCACCACGCGCAGCTTCTGTGCCATCAGTTCCCAGCGCTCGATACGCGACTCGGCTTGCTGGCGGTAAGCCTGGCGCAGGCTGGCGTCCAGGGTGTCGAGCTCCAGTTGCGCGCTGCGCTGGGCGAAGCGCAACAGGCCGGCAGCGGGCAAGGCGTGGTCGAGCGGGTCGGAGACGGGCAGCAGCAACAGGTCGCAGTGGCGCGAGAGCATGGCCAGGTGTTGCTCGACCTGGTCGGTCAGCGCCCGTTCGTCGCAGATGATGATCGCCAGGCTGCCAGGGCGCAGCACTTCGCGCGCCCGGCGCAAGGCCAGGCCAAGGCTGTCGGCCTGGGGCGTGGCTTCGGTGTGCAGCGACTGGTTGACCTTGGCCAGGCGGTTGAGCAACTGCAGCAGGCTCTGCTTGCTGCGCCGCGGCTTGATTTCGTGGTGTTCGTTGTCGCCGAACACCAGCCCGCCAATGCGGTCGTTGTGCCCCAGCGCTGCCCAGCCGAACAGTGCTGCGGCCTGGGCTGCCAGTACCGACTTGAACATCAGCCCCGAGCCGAAGAACAGCCGCTGGCTCTGCTCGACCAGAATGAAGATCGGCCGCTCGCGCTCTTCATGGAACAGCTTTGTGTGTGGCTCCTGCGTACGCGCGGTGACGCGCCAGTCGATGTTGCGCACATCGTCGCCGGCCTGGTAGACGCGCACCTGGTCGAAGTCCACGCCGCGTCCGCGCAGCTTGGAGTGGTGCAGGCCCACCAGTGGGCTGCGCTGGCCGGGCCGGGAAAACAGCTGGATTTCGCGCACGCGGTGGCGCATGTCGATCAGCTCGGCAAGGCCGATGCGGATGCCGGGTTCGGCCAGCTGCGCGGTGGGCATGGGCTCAGGCAACGGCGACGACGTCGAGGATACGCTGGACCACCCGGTCCTGGTCGATCCCCGCAGCCTCGGCCTCGAACGACAGGATGATGCGGTGGCGCAGCACGTCGAACAGCACCGCCTGGATATCCTCGGGGCTGACGAAGTCGCGCCCGGCCAGCCAGGCATGGGCACGTGAACAGCGGTCCAGCGAGATCGAGCCGCGGGGGCTGGCGCCGTAGGCGATCCAGTCGGCCAGTTCGGTATCGAACTTGGCCGGGGTACGTGTGGCCATCACCAGTTGCACCAGGTATTCCTCGACGGCGTCGGCCATGTACAGGCCGAGGATTTCCTTGCGCGCGGCGAAGATCGCCTGCTGGCTGACCCGGCGCTCGGGCTTGGTCTCGCCGCCCAGTGCTTCGCCGCGGGCCTGCAGCAGGATGCGCCGCTCCACCGCAGCGTCCGGGAAGCCGATTTTCACGTGCATCAGGAAGCGGTCGAGCTGAGCCTCGGGCAGCGGGTAGGTGCCCTCTTGCTCGATGGGGTTCTGGGTGGCCATGACCAGAAACAGCGGTGACAGGTCGTAGGTACTGCGGCCCACGCTGACCTGGCGCTCGGCCATGGCTTCGAGCAGCGCCGACTGCACCTTGGCCGGGGCGCGGTTGATTTCGTCGGCCAGCACCAGGTTGTGGAAGATCGGCCCCTGCTGGAACACGAAACTGCCGGTTTCCGGGCGGTAGATTTCGGTGCCGGTAATGTCGGCCGGGAGCAGGTCGGGGGTGAACTGGATGCGGTGGAACTGCGCTTCGATACCTTCGGCGAGCTCCTTGATGGCCTTGGTCTTGGCCAGGCCCGGGGCGCCCTCGACCAGCATGTGGCCGTCGGCCAGGAGCACGATCAGCAGCCGCTCGACCAGCTTCTCCTGGCCTAGGATCTGGGAGGAAAGAAAGGTGCGCAGCGCGATCAGCGCTTCACGGTGTTCCATCGGCGACGGTTCCTGGTATTGGGCCGCAGGCGCGCTGGGGGCAGCTGCCTCGGCAAGGGGTGATACTTTAATCTATCCGGGGGGGTGGCGACCAATGGCGGCTGGCAAATTTATCCAGGCCGTTGCCTGCGGCGTCATCGAAAAGTCCCGTGCAAGGTTCGGAGTCGGCTGATGGTTTGCCGCTGCGTCCTGACGCCTGCTGGTGCTCTTTGGGCAAGCAGGATGCACGATGATGGAAGCCAACAGCCTCACCTTCGCTAAAACCGCACCAATGACGTTGCGCATTGGCGTGTTCTTCGATGGCACCGGGAACAACCAAGGCAACGCGATGACCGCAGGCCGGACCTCGGGCCATCCGGCAGGTGCCAGCTACGGTAATGCCTGGAGCAATGTAGCCCTGTTGTATGCGTTGTACCCCTTAGACGAAAGCCCTGCGGCGGGCGCAATGGTCTTTCTCAAGCTCTATGTCGAGGGCGTCGGCACCGCGGTGGGGGAGCCTGACTCCAGCTTTGCGTCGGCTACCGGGTGTGGGCGCATGGGCGCCGAGGCGCGAGTGGGCGAAGCGGTGACGATGATTGTCGAGCAATTGCAGGCGTGGCGCGAGGCGCATTCGCAGTGGCGGCTCGAGCGACTCGAATTCGACCTGTTCGGTTTCAGCCGTGGCGCGGCAGCCGTCAGGCACCTGGCCAATGTGCTGGGTGATGGCGCTGACAGCCCGCTGGGCAGCACGTGTGGCATCACCCTCAATTTCATCGGCCTGTTCGACACTGTGGCGGCCATCGTTGCGCCGCTGCAGGGTGATTTCGACCCCGCCGATGACCACTATGGGGGGTTGCGCCTGGGGCTGGGCAAGGGCATTGCCCGGCAGGTGGTGCAGTTGGTGGCGGCCGACGAGCGCCGGCATAACTTCCCCTTGGTGCGTTGCGAGCACGACATCGTCGTGCCGGGTGTGCACTCGAACATTGGCGGCGGGTACCTGCCTTGCGAGCAGGAGCAGGTAATGCTGTGCAAGCCGCAGTCGCAGCGGGTGCCGGTGGCGACATGTGCCGAGCAGACCCGTGCCTACTCTGCCGTCAGTGCCTTGGTGGCATCGACGTTCGGCGAGATGGGTGAACCTCGGCCGCAGGTGCTGACCTGGGAACAACCTATTGCCGGCGGCATGCCGGCCGAGGCGCAGAAACAGGTGTTTGCGGTGGTGTATCGCGAGCGAGAGGTGGCGGGGCATTTGTCGCGGGTCTACCTGAGCATCATGCGTGAGTTGGCGCTGCGCGCGGGCGTGCCGTTTGCCGAGTTGGGCGGTGATGAGGCCCATGCGGTGCCAGATGAGTTGGGCGAAATCAGCCGCAAGCTGCATGATTTTGCCTTGGGGCGTAGTGACCACGCGCGTTTGACCGAGCAGGAGCAACGGTTGTTGCGCGAGCGCTACATCCATACATCGGCGAACTGGAACCCTGTTAAAGGGCTGCGCAACAGCACGCTTGACCTGCTGTTCGTCAACCGGCCCGGTGAGGCGGGGCGGGTGGTGCATTCGGGTGGCAGTGTAGGTGGCTGAGGGTAGGAGCGGCCTTGCGTCGCGAAAGGGGGTGCGAAGCAGCCCTAGCAA